>CAYRLP010000482.1:2394-3164 GCA_964424935.1 uncultured Bacteroides sp. | reverse complement strand
GCCATCGGCACCGAGACCTGGGGATCCATTGTTTCCCCGTCCACCCGGTGCGGCACTACCGGACTGAGACCCACATACGGCCGGGTGACCCGTTCAGGGGCCATGGCGCTGAGCTGGAGCATGGACAAGGTCGGGCCCATTTGCCGGAGTGCCACCGACTGCGCCATCGTATTTGATGCCATCCGGGGACCGGATCCTGCCGACCAGACCCTGATTGAGGCGGGATTTACCTATCCCGGTGAAATGGATCTTTCCTCCCTCAGGATCGGGTATTTTAAAAGCGCCTTCGACCAGGATTACAGGGTGGCCCGGTTTGACAGGCAGACCCTCCGGGTTCTGAAGCGGCTGGGTGCCGATCTGATCCCGGTGGAGCTGGAGGATGACCAGATTCCCACCGAGGCCCTTTCACTGATCCTGGAGGCAGAAGCGGCCGCCGCCTTTGATGAACTGACCCGTTCCAACCGGGATACACTGCTGGTACGACAGCACCGCTATGCCTGGCCCAATGTGTTCCGAACGGCCCGTTATATCCCTGCCGTGGAGTATATCCAGGCCAACCGGATCCGGCATGACCTGATTGAGGAGTACAACGCGCGCCTGAAGGAGTTTGATGTGGTAGTCGTCCCCTCGTTCCAGGGAGGGAACCAGTTGCTTGCCACCAACCTGACCGGTCAACCGGTAGTGGTCGTGCCCAACGGATTCAAGGAATCGGGCTCCCCCACCAGCATAACCTTCCTGGGGAACCTGTTTGATGAAGGTACCATCCTGGC
>CAYRLP010000482.1:0-2384 GCA_964424935.1 uncultured Bacteroides sp. | reverse complement strand
ATTGATCCGGGAGGATTTTCGTAACTTTAAGCTATGAACAGGAGAAGTTCCTACAGCCTTATTTATAACCTGCAGCGCGTGATCCTGCTGGTCTTTTTTACTACCACCGCCATTGCCCTTTCCATCCCCCTGACCATGCTTGTCCTGAAGCTTTCACCCGACCAGTATTATCCCCTGATCATCACCCTGCTGGTCTATATGGTTGGGGTGGTCGTGGTCGGATCCATGATCCATGTGATCAGCTACATTCCCTTTAACCTGGCAACGGCTTTTGATCCCATTAAAAATGACATCGCTTCAGGAAAGATCAGCACCATCGAAGAGCTGGGAGAACGAATCACCTGTTTTACGGTGCGGTTTTACAACTTCTCCTTCCTCGACATCTCCCATGCCTACTTGGAAACAGAGAACAGCGGAGTCGTGGGATTTGAACGGAACACGCAGGTGGAAAAGCTGCTGAAAGAGCGCAGGATACTTGAAAAAAGCAGGGAACTGCAGGAGATCACGCTGGAAGGCAGGGTCACCCTTCCGGACCGGGATTACCGACTCTACATCCTGCCCCTGTGGCTGGGGGAGATCTGGCTGGGGTATATGGCGCTGCTGTCCGAACACCGGATCAGCCGCTTTTTTCTGCGCTTCCTGATGGAGTACGAGGAGAATTTCCTGGATGATCAGATCATGCATGTGGTACGAATCCAAAACCCGTAAAAGAAATGCTGGCTTCCCTCCTCTGCATCATTATCAGCTGCATCATCATCTGGCGCTCTTCCCACGATTTCGAAATTGCATCCGACTACCTGGGAAGAAAAATGCCGCCGGGTATCAAGGGAGCCAGCCTGAATGCCGTTGCCAGTTCCATGCCAGAATTTCTGACCACCCTGTTTTTCCTGTTTTATCTGCGTGATGCGGATGGATTCTCGGGCGGACTGGGAGTTACTTCGGGAAGTGCCCTGTTCAACCTGCTCCTGATCCCCGCCCTGGTGGTGCTGGTGCTTTTCACCTCAGAGAAGCGGCACCGGATTGAACTGAATAAGAAGGTGTTGCTTCGGGAAGGGAGCGTTCTCCTGCTCTCTCAGCTTATTTTTGTGGGTTTCCTGTTCCAGGGGGAGCTGGAAGGGATACATGGCCTGATCATGGTCATGGTTTACCTGCTGTACCTGGGATTACTCTACAGTATCACCCTGAAAAAGAAGACGGCCGATCCCGGATTCGAGATATCCTGGAATCCCCGCAAGCGAAGCGCCCTGGGCTCCCTGCTAACCCTGGATATGACCACACTGCTGTTGCATGGTAAGAAGATGACCCCGATCCGCGCATGGATCCTGCTGGTAATCAGCACCGGTATCATGTCCTTTGGAACATGGCTGCTGGTCTATGGCACCGATCTTTTCGGGGAGGTTACACATATTCCCCTGATCTTCGTGGCAGTGGTCCTCTCTGCTGCAGCCACTTCGGTACCCGATACCGTCATCTCCATCAAAGATGCCCGGAAAGGCAACTACGATGATGCCGTCAGCAATGCCCTGGGCAGTAATATATTCGACATTGCATTTGCCCTTGGATTTCCGATCCTGCTGTACAACCTGGTTTACGGGGAGCATATGGAACTGGACCAGGAATTGCTGGTCTTTACCAAGGAGGTCTGGGTTTTCCTGCTTCTGGCCACCTTTGTTACCATGCTTACCATGTTGATCGGTAAAAGGTTCGGGAAATGGCATGCATTTTTCATGCTGGGCATCTACCTGATGTTTCTGTTCTTTGTGGGCACCCATGTGGGTGAAGGCATTGAAGGGATCGGGAAGCCTATCGGTGAATTTCTCAAGAATGTGGCCGACTGGATCGGGACCCTGTTTCACTAGCAGTGAAGGTTCACCAGCGACACCACCTCCACATCGGCTTCCAGCCAGTCTACCTGATCCAGTTCTTCACGTTCCACCCACTGATAGGAACGGTGTTCCGACAGCCGTATGTCCCCTTCACTGATCCGGCAGACAAAGGGGATCAGTTTTACGGTCTGGTCGCTGTACTCGTGTTTGACCGTCGGGAGCAGCTGAATGACGGAGATCTCTACCCCGAGTTCCTCACGGATCTCCCGGATGATACAGCCCTCGGGATTCTCCCCCGTCTTAAGCTTTCCCCCGGGGAACTCCCACTTCAGGGGATGCGACATGTGCTCGCTTCGCTGGGCGGCCAGGACACGGTTCCCCTCCATGATCACCGCGCAGGTTACCTCAATCAGCGGCCTGGTCATGGATCTATTTTCTTTTTGGATAATCCACATAGGTCTCTTTTACATGGTTCCGCCCGATTCCGTTCCAGTGATCTGATTCCAGCGTGATCAGGGCCACACCGGCAGTTGGAAGATTTCCCAGGGGAACCTTCAT
>CAYRLP010000481.1:0-3168 GCA_964424935.1 uncultured Bacteroides sp. | reverse complement strand
CACCATGGTATTGGGTTCCCGCAGGACACCTTCCGCATTTCCGTATTTGAATTTAAAGGTAAACATCTCAAAGAAGGAGGAGTCCACCGAGGCGATCCCATCCTCGTAATGCCTGTTTTCCCCGTTTGTAAAGAGAAGTCCGCTTAAATATGCCAGCCTGCACTGCTCTTCGATCTCCGGTATCTCATCCTTCCAGACCGGTCCTGATATATATGGTGTAACATTTACATGGTAGGGCTCTTTACCCGAATAGTACTGGTCTTCCTCTACCCTGTAAAGCCTTTTAAAGTCTTCGTGGAACCGGTCGTAACTTAATTCATTCTGTACCCAGAGGATCATGAACAGGGCGCAGGTGAGGCTGATGGAGAGTCCGGCAATATTGATGAGGGTGATTCTTCGCTCTTTGAACAGGATCCGCAGCATCCTTACTAGCTTGGTGGAAGTCATGGGGATTAGTTTTTAAAAAAGACGAACCATCTTTCTCCGTATTACAGCTGTAAAAGATTAAATTTGGGAATATTTTTAAAAACATTACATATGAAGAGGGATATCGACCTGTTTACTTTTCTCGAACATGAAAAACAGCGCCAGCTCAGGGGCATTGAACTGATCGCATCGGAAAATTATGTCAGCAACCAGGTTCTGGAGGCCATGGGATCCTGTCTGACCAACAAGTATGCGGAGGGGTATTCCGGTCACCGCTATTATGGAGGTTGTGAGGTGATCGACAAGGTGGAGGACCTGGCTATCGACAGGCTCTGCCAGCTGTTTGATGCAGAGTATGCCAATGTACAGCCCCATTCCGGAGCACAGGCCAATATGGCCGTATTCCTGACGGTCCTGGAACCGGGTGACACTTTTATGGGACTCGATCTGTCCCACGGATCACCGGTAAACAGTTCGGGGATCCTCTACCGGGCAGTATCCTATGGTCTGGATGAAAAAACAGGACGGATCGACTACGATGCCATGGAGGAAGTGGCCAGGAAGGAGCAGCCCAAAATGATCATAGGCGGGGCTTCTGCCTACTCCCGGGAATGGAACTACAAGCGGATGCGGGAAATTGCCGATGCGGTAGGTGCCATCCTGGTGGTGGACATTGCTCATCCGGCCGGACTGATTGCTGCCGGATTGCTTGACAATCCCCTTCCGTATGCCCATATTGTAACCTCCACCACGCATAAGACCCTGCGGGGACCAAGAGGAGGAATTATCCTGATCGGAAAAGATTATGACAATCCCTGGGGCAGGGCCACCAAGAAAGGCGTGATCCGGAAAATGTCGTCCCTGATCAATTCAGCGGTCTTCCCGGGAATACAGGGCGGCCCACTGGAGCATGTGATTGCAGCCAAGGCTGTGGCTTTCGGAGAGGCACTCACGGAGGAATTCAGGGAGTATCAGGTCCAGGTTAAGAAAAATGCGGCGGTGATGGCAGATGCCTTCATGCAGAGAGGCTACAAAGTGGTATCCGACGGGACTGATAACCACTCCATGCTCATTGACCTGCGAACCCGAGCGGAAGACATTACGGGGAAACAGGTGGAGAACACCCTGGTGGAAGCCGATATCACCGTAAACAAGAACATGGTTCCTTTCGATACCAGATCCCCTTTTCAGACCAGTGGCATCCGGGTAGGAACCCCGGCCATTACCACGCGGGGGGTCAAAGAAGATCTGATTCCGGGAATTGTGGAACTGATGGACCGGATCATCATGAACATGGAGGATCCGCTGGTGATTGAAAAAACCCGCAAAGAAGTCAATGA
Source organism: uncultured Bacteroides sp. (assembly GCA_964424935.1). Lineage (GTDB taxonomy): Bacteria > Bacteroidota > Bacteroidia > Bacteroidales. The sequence continues at coordinate 1,402 of CAYRLP010000481.1, read as the reverse complement.
GATGATGGCAGATTATCCCATGTTTGCCTGAGTCTGTTCCTATGGAGTGGTATACTTATATCCTCGTGGTTGGCATCGGGGTGGTGGCGGGCATCATCAACACCCTGGCAGCCGGTGGCTCCCTGCTTGTACTCCCCGTTCTGATGGCCCTGGGACTTCCTCCGAATATGGCCAACGGAACCAACCGCATCGCCATTTTTCTGCAAAATGTGGTTGGAGTGAGACAGTTCCATAAAGAAAAGGTAATGGATTTTCCCGCCGGGTTCCGGGTGGGACTGCCAGCGGTGGCCGGAGCCATCGCCGGTGCCTTTATCGCAGTGAGCCTGAAAGATCATGTGATGAAACTGGCCATTGCCGGGGTCATGATCGTGGTTTTTTTCCTGATGCTTCTGAAGCCCAACCGCTGGATCAACAGTCATGAATCCTACCCACCCATCCCGTACTGGGTTCAGGTGATTGTCTTTTTCTTTGTGGGTGTTTACGGGGGCTTTATCCAGGCAGGGGTGGGATTCTTCCTGCTTACCAGCCTGGTTCTCGGAAGCGGCTATGAACTCCTCAAAGCTAATGCGCTGAAGCTTTTTGTCATCCTGCTTTATACACCCGTGGCCCTTCTGATATTCTTCCTGAACAAGGACGTAAATCTTACGATAGGACTGGTACTGGCCGTTGGGAATATGACCGGGGCATGGATTGGTGCAAAAATAGCCGTGAAAGGCGGAGCGGCCCTGATCAGGTATGTGGTGCTGGTAGCCATCCTGGCGGCGGCTGCCAAGCTTATCGTGGATGCAGTTAAGGTGTTATGATATATTTGATCCAGCCAGCCTGGCGATAAGCAGCAGCCTGGTCCACTGAGAACTTGCTTTTTTTGGCAGCTTCCACCACCATTGTGTGGATACAATCGTTACTGTAGGTGGATTTGTCTACCATTGCACTGACCACATTCCCATCCCGGTCCACCTGCACTGCCACAGTAACTTCAATTTTCTGGGTCACATCACAGCCCGACATATTGGGGAGGGGCCACGTGCCCCGGGCCTTTCTTGATCCTAGTCCGAAGGAGATTCCCTCTCCCAGTCCACCCCCGGTTCCATAGTTGTCGGCATCCGGAGTTCCATTGGGATCGCCCTGGTTTCCGCCTTCACGGGTGATTCCTTCGGAGCCTTCGGTTTCTCCCACCCCCTGGTTGCCAAATGCGTTCCGGCCCAGGTTATCCAGCCTTTCAGCCTGTTGCTGCCGTTCCCGCTCGATCCGCTCCTGTTCTTCACGTGCGATCCGTTCCTGTTCCAGCCGCTGCCTCTCCAGCTCTGCCTGGCGTTGCCTTTCCAACTCTGCCTGGCGCTGCCTCTCCAGTTCTTCAGCGGATGGTTTGGGTTCTTCCCGTACACGGGTCTCTTCCACATCC
>CAYRLP010000480.1:0-3181 GCA_964424935.1 uncultured Bacteroides sp. | reverse complement strand
CTGTAGGTCTGGCCCTCTACACCCGTTTCCGGCAACACCGAAGTGTCCACCTCCTCCTTGAGTTTTGGATCTACCGGTATCTTCAGGGTCTGGCCGATCTGCAGCCCCGAGATTACCCCGGGATTTTCAATGGCGATCTCCTTCTGGGAAATATGGTAGGCGCGTGATATGGCATACAGGGTCTCGCCCGGTTTCACCTGGTGAATGTAGTAAACGGTTCCTTCCAGTATGACCTTGTTATTGGACCGCTCCACCTGCACAGGTTCCTGCGCAAACAGGAGTGCCTGAATGAACAGGAACGCCACCACACATAGAGAGAGCCGCTTATTTGGATATAAACTCATTAATGTTCTTTAGGATCCGGTCCTCAATCTGGCTGGTATCAGCCTTTATAAACTTCTCACCGGTTATGTTCTCGTAAAGTTCGATGTAGCGCTCCGATACTTCGTCCACAAAGGAATCCGACATAGGAGGAACGGTCTGCCCTTCCTTGCCCTGGAATCCATTGCTGATCAGCCACTGCCTTACGAATTCCTTGGAAAGCTGCTTCTGTTGCTCGCCTCTGGCCTGGCGTTCCTCGTATCCATCCGCATAAAAGTATCTGGAGGAATCAGGGGTGTGAATCTCATCGATCAGCATAACTTTTCCGTCCTTTTTTCCAAATTCATATTTGGTATCCACAAGAATCAGGCCCTTCTCAGCGGCCATCTCCGTCCCCCTTTGATACAGCGCCCGGGTGTATTTTTCCATCAAACTGTAATCCTCTTCCGATACCAGTCCACCAGCCAGAATCTCTTCCCTCGATATATCCTCGTCGTGTCCCTCCGCCGCTTTGGTGGAGGGTGTAATGATCGGCTCGGGGAAGGGATCATGCTCCTTCAACCCGTCGGGCATGGGAACTCCACACAACGTTCTTTTTCCATCCCGATATTCTCTCCAGGCGTGACCGGTCACATAGCCGCGTATGACCATTTCCACCTTGACAGGTTCGGCCATATGTCCGACCGTCACATTGGGGTCCGGTGAATCGATTTTCCAGTTTGGAACAATATCGGAGGTGGCATCCAGAAACTTGGATGCGATCTGGTTCAGGACCTGTCCTTTGTAGGGGATCCCTCTGGGCAGAACCACGTCAAATGCTGAGATCCGGTCAGAAACCACCATGATCAGGTAGTCGTCGTTGATGTTATACACATCCCGGACCTTTCCTGTGTATAAACTTTTTTGTCCTTTGAGCTGGAACGCCGTTCCCTTTAAAGCATTGGCCATAACGTTTTTTTTTAAAGTTATGTATTTAAATATTGTTATAAGCTTTAACAATGGACTTTACCAGCCGGTGCCGGATAATATCCCGGTCATCAAACCGTATGATGGATATCCCCTTGATCCCGTCCAGGATCCTGAGGGCCTGTACCAAACCAGAATCTTCCCTTCGGGGCAGGTCTACCTGCGAATCATCTCCCGTAACAATGAACCGGGCATTCGGCCCCATCCGGGTGAGAAACATCTTAAACTGACTGGCTGTTGCGTTTTGTGCCTCGTCCAGAATAACGAAGGCTTCATCAAGGGTACGTCCCCTCATATAGGCCAGCGGTGCGATCTGGATGGTCCCGTCCTCTACAAACTGGATCAGTTTCCTGGGCTGGATCATATCCCGCAGGGCGTCGTACAGCGGTTGGAGATATGGATCCAGCTTTTCCTTGAAATCCCCCGGAAGGAATCCCAGCTTCTCCCCGGCTTCCACAGCCGGACGGGTAAGGATTATTCGCTTAACTTCCCTCTCCTTCAGGGCTTTCACTGCCATGGCAATGGCTGTATAGGTTTTACCCGTTCCGGCCGGGCCCACTGCGATAAGCAGGTCGTTCATCGTCCCTTCATCTACCAGGCGTTTCTGATTTATAGTCACCGCCCTTATCTTTCTTCCACCCTCCCCGTGAAGCAACACTTCCCCTTCCGGTCCCGGGGCCTCCATGATGTGATCCACGGACCCGGTGAGAAGTTCATCCAGATCGGGCAGGGTCACGTTCTGGAATTTTCTGAGATAACGCAGGAATAGATCCACCTTTTCTTCAAAATCAGCCAGGCGCTCCTTTTTGCCGGAAATACGTATTTCGTTCCCCCTGGAAACGATCTTCAAATCTGGAAAAAGTTCAATGAATTTATTAAAGCGGACATTGTTTACTCCATAGAAATCAACAGGATCAACCCCCTCCAAATAGATCAGCTTTTCCGCCATAAATTAAATTATAATCACTATTTTTGGATGTGCAAATTAAGTTGTTTTTTCCAACATTCCAATAAGAAAATCCCTGTCACAAACCCATGCACATGATCACGCTGACGTCCGATTGGAACGAAAATGATTATTATGTGGCATCACTCAAGGGAAAACTTCTATCGGACTGTCCCGAAGCTCAGATCATTGACATCAATCACCGGATCAGCACATTTAATATCTCCCAGGCGGCCTTCATTGTGAGAAACAGTTATCGGCACTTTCCTGAAAACACCATCCATATCATCGCGGTCAATTCAGAGCCGGAACCGGGCGGCGATCTGCTGGCAGCCCGAAAGGACAAGCACTATTTCCTCTGTGCCGACAACGGGATCCTCGGCCTTCTGGGCGGAACAGAACCCGAGGAGGTGGTCCGTATTGACGGATATGACGATGGGGATGCGGATACCTTTATATCCCTGACGGTCTTTGCAAGGGCCGCATGCAGTCTGTCGAAGGGGGTCCCGCTTTCCAAACTGGGTACCCCGCTGCTTAACTATGACAAACAAACTCCGCTGCGGGCCACCATTGAGGACCATATCATTACGGGTAGCGTCATCTATATCGATTCCTACCAGAATGCCATTACCAATATTTCCAGGGAACTGTTTCAACGGGTCGGCAAAGGGAAACCGTTCAAGATTTTCGTACAGAGCAAGCACTATATCATTGAACGGATCAATACTCGTTACAACGAGACGGAGCCGGGTGATCTACTGGCCCTGTTTAATTCAGCCGGATTGCTGGAAATCGCCATCCGTAACGGAAACGCGGCCGGACTGCTTAAATTAACTACAAACTCAACCATACGGGTTGAATTCAAAGAATGAGCCTATGCATAGTACCGAAGAGAAGTTGAAGGCGTTCCAGCGCCTGCTGGAAGTGATGGACGAGCTGAGGGAGAAG
>CAYRLP010000479.1:0-3191 GCA_964424935.1 uncultured Bacteroides sp. | reverse complement strand
CCTGCCCGTAACAGATCCACGGCCTCCCCATACTGCCCTTTCTTATAGAGGCCCCAGCCTTTGTAGGTCATAAGGTTCCAGTGTCCCGGGACTTCCTCCAGAAGGCGGTCCACAATCTCAAGTCCTTCATCCACATCGACCTCCTCATCGATGAGATATTTGGCCAGGTTAAACTGGTACTGCAGGTTCTGGGGGTCCATCTCGATCGCCGACCGGTAATATTCTTCGGCTTTTTCTGTCAGCCCAGCCTTCGTATAGACAAATCCCATGTCATTGGAGATCAATGCCTCCGGACAGTGTGTCACATTATGCCGGAAGTCAAGATAATCCTCCATCACCTGTTCGGTCATTTCTGTATCGTTCTGCGCAAGTGCCCAGATGACCTGATAGGTTAGCACATAGCCGTTTTGAGGGAAGAGGCTGATTCCTTTCTCCAGGATCTGCCCCTCCTTCTCAGATTCTCCAAGCTCGTGATACGTATCAGCCAGCATAAAATAGGAAAAGGGATTCTGCCATTCGGATCCCCATTTCTTGTGCAGTTCGAACAAATGCTCCCAGCATGCAATGGCTTCTTCAAACTCGTTCACTCTGTAATGGACCGTAGCCAGAATGTGCCAGTACATTGGATTCATTTCGTCCAGATCCAACAGTTGCTGTACATACTTCATCTCTTCATACGGCGTCTCGAAAAAGTAGGCATAGAGATGTTCCAGCCTGAGCTTTTCCGATACGGAAACATTGTTCTTTTTCTCATAGGCTGATATTACGATCTGTCGAGCTGGTTCTTCTGCTCCGTTCATGTGATAGGAATGTGCCAGAAAAATCTGGGCATTGATAAAAGTGGAGTCAGTTTCCACAGCCCTGGTCAGCCAATCAATGGCATGTTCCATATCAAAGTCCGTCATGGCATCCACACCATGCATATAATACTTGAAAGCTTCCGATGATCGGGTATATCCCTCCGATGTGAGGATGGATGAGTTTCTCTTTTCCTTAATATTCTTTATCTCCACAAAATTTCTGATCATCCAGGCCATTGAATCGGCCATGGTGAAAAAATCGTCTTCAGAGGATCCAAGCACCTGGAATGTTTTATAGATCTCATCGGTCTCTGCATCCAACAACTTTGCGTCCATCAGTACCTTTTCTCCGGCCTTCAGAAAAGATCCGCTGATAAGGGTTCGGCAATCCAGCTGGGAAGCCACCTCCCTGAACAGTTTAGGAGTAAGTCCCGCATAGTTTTCCTGTCTGCTGCTGACCACGCTGTTAGTGGACTGGTACTGTCGAACCGTAAGCTCTTCCGAATTTGACAGACTGGTTATTAAAAGATCCTGCAGCCCCCCCTGCCAGGCATTCAGCAGGGTATCCCTGGTCAGATTTTCGAAGGGCAGGACCGCCACAGGAATCCTGCCCTGGCTGTCCCGCGCGTCAACAAAATTATCTTTATGAAAAATTTTGGGGTATACCAGAATTCCCACGGCAACCAGCAGGACGAGAATCACAATGTCAGAAGGCCGGAGCCTTCTCCGAACGGGTGGTGCGGATTCCTGGGTTTCCTCTATATTCTCCAGGGCAGCTGTTTTTTTCATCCCTTCCGGTGTCAGATCGAAGATCCAGGAAAGGATTGCGGTGATTGGAAATCCAACAATCAGTAGCAGGATTACAACGGTCGGGAGCCAGCCGGGTAACCTGAGCGGATCTACTACGTTGTTTATTAATTCAATGATCACAAACGCGGCACCTGCATACATGGCAATGACCCTGTATACATTTCGCCGTTTTAATTCATGAAGGAAATTTGATCGTTTCTTAGGTCTGTCAGCCATCGGGGTCAGATTTGGGCGTCTACAATATAGAAGATATGAGTATTAATTTCAAATAAGTATGATGGATCGCAATTATTCTATCAGCTGGCCAGGGACCTTATCCAAAGATTAAGGGTGTTTGAATTGTATGTTGATCTTTGTGCCAGAGAATTACTAATGGTACCATGAATACTCGTCGGCGTGGAACATTTCTTCAAAACAATATATGTTCTCAGCAAAAAAGATAAGATTGTCCCATGTAAATGATTCATCTTTATTGCTGTAATCCCATGTGTCAATGCCTTTGGCAATCACGAAGTATGCTTCCGGGGGGTAATTTGACTGGGGAATGAAGGGATTATTCGGATCGTAGTTCCATACCCAAAAACCATTGTTATCCAGCAGGATCCATTCATTTTCGACAAAGATTTCCGACATGACATGTCCTGCAAAGTAATCTGCTTTCCCGGAGTGATAAACATATGCCCACTGAACATCGGCTGTTTCGATCATGATGGTCGGGAATCCAAGTTCTCGGATCACACTTGATATAATCAATGCCTGTGAGTGGCATCCATAGAATATTCTGGATTCAAAAAGTTCATTTACGGAGATTTTCCCGATCATAGCCCCTCCGGCGTTTTCGAAGGAAAACTGCTCATTCACCCATTGGCATATTTCCAGGATATATCTTATGGAATCTTCCGGATCACCGATGGTTTGGCAAATTTCATCCAGGTATGATTGATCGAGGTCCGATTGTTCTCCGGGCAACAGGTATTCTTCCGGTTTCGTATAGTCAATCCCGAACGTGAAATCGATTGTATCGGTATTTATCAGGCATTCTTTATTCTCAGTTTCAACACGATCCTTTTTACACCCAACGAATTGTATCGAAATAAGCATAAATGCAATCGGCCACCATGGATTCTTCATGTCAGGATCAAGCAGGAAATGATGAGAAGTAAGTTACGAAATAGTTAATACTTGGGCATGGTCGCCTGGGACCGGCTGGATGCCCCGGGATTTGGATTTGACTGGGCAGAAGAAGCCCGGAGCAAAATAAACCGGTGGCCTCTTTCCGGTTGGCGGTCCCAACCCCCGAACATTTCCTGCCTCTGATGTATGTACTGGGGATGCGGTGTGAGAAGGAGGAGATCGAACTATTCAATGACAGGGCAGTGGGGGCCTCCATTTCCATGATTTCGGTTTATATTCACAATTCCTGATGCTGCCCTGTCCGTTTCGAGCCTCCCACGGGACTCGAACCCGCGACCTGTTCATTACGAATGAACTGCTCTACCAGCTGAGCTAAGGAGGCAAATTTGGTACCGCAAATATAGTGATAGATTTGGATTATGAATGGGTTCCTGCCTGATCCGGATG
>CAYRLP010000478.1:0-3193 GCA_964424935.1 uncultured Bacteroides sp. | reverse complement strand
GCCTGGTAGAACGCCTGGGTGGTATAGCTGATCGGGTTGGTCACATCGGGCTGCTGATCACCGATCAGGCGGTTCACCCATAGATTGGTTACCTGCAGTGTAAGCTGGTTGGTACCGGCCTTCAGGGCACCGGACAGGTCTACCCGGAAGGGTTTCTTCCAGACAATCCCCAGGGATTCCCCGTTCACGAATACCTCGGCCACGTTCTTCACCTCACCCAGATCCAGCCAGAGCTCCTGGTCTGCAGAGATCCAGTCTTCGGGGACCTCCAGTTCCTTTGAATAGCTGGCGGTTCCTGAAAAGTACTTGATACCGGGATCCTCATTGGTATTCCAGGGACTTAGATCCTCAAAAACCACCTCATCAGGAGCTCCCCTTTCCTCCTGGAACTTGAGCAACCAGGGTCCTGTAAGCGTAGTAAGCACGTTTTCAGAAATTTCCGGAACAGTATATGATTCTGTTTTCGTCTTGTTCCTGAAAACCACAAACAGGGCATCTTCCGGATCCATGGGAAGGGTCACGTTCGTACGCCCGTTTTCCATGGCATAGGTGACGGGCCCGGTTTCCCCGGTCACCGGATCCCATACCTCAGGTTCCATTCCGCTGATTCGGAACGATAATTCCTTCACCGTGGATGCTTTGTCATCCGTATTCACCCAGTAAATATCCAGATTCCCGAGGGAACGGTGGACATATTTCATACGGGCATCTGAACTTCCCTTAGCATAGGTAAAATCGGGCTTGATCTGTTGATCGTTCAATACCTCTTCCATGGAATATCCAGCATACACCTTTCCGCTTCCAACCTCAGTGATTCCTTTTTCATCCGGCCACAACTCCATGGCAATCGTGGCAAATTCCTGTTCATCATCGTTAAGTGACGGGCTGCCCAGAGGTTTTGCGCCCACAACGACGCCGCCTTGATTCACCAGTTCCCGGATCTTTTTCAAAACCGGAAGGGTCATGTAGCGGGCGCTTTCATCCAGTGCCAGTACCCGGTATCCCATTCCGGATCCGGTGACGATCTTTCCATCCTCCACCGAAAGCACCTTTGGAACTGCCCCTGCATTCAGGAAATCGTAATTATATCCTTCAGGGATGGCGGGTAATTCCTGTCCAAACAGGGCGGTTAGGTTGGTGCCCTGACCGTAAATATAGATGAGATCGGCCACAAAGGTCCCCTGCTGAAGCATATAGGAACTGCGGGCCAGGTAATCCACCCAGGGTTTGGCCTGCTCCGCCCAGGTCTCATGCCGGGTGAACCACTGTCCGAAAGGTCCCAGGCCCAGGCCGGGAATTTTATCATCCACGGGCTGGTGCACGGAAGTGTGAATGACAAAGCGGTTCAGACCACTGGCCAGCATGAAATCGGCGGTTGGCTTCAGTCGTTCAGGAGAAAAGGCCCAGGTATTCCCTATGGCGGTCAGCGACTCTGCAGCCACGTATTTCTTCCCGTATATATGGGCAACAGAGGCCGATTCACGGACATCTGTTTCATGCCTTACAGCTACTCCATCGGATTCACGCCCTCCGAATCCCCCGGGGGTCCAGGTGGCGCTCATGGGGATATCGGCCCCTCTTTTCACCTCCATGCCATCTCCGATGAAAGCCCTTCCGCCTTCATGAGATTCGGTGTAACGGCCCATCTGACGTTCTTTCAATATGGTAGTCAATTCGTCATAATGGTACTCGGTCACCAGTTGTTCCAGGGTATACCTGAAATCCCAGAGGAATTTCTCGCTGGCCTGGCTGCTTTCAACGATCCTTCCGGTGAGAACCGGGAGCCAGGGATAGATCTCGTAATTGTTGCGTTTGTTGAATTCCTCGATCATCATATCGGTCCAGTTGGCGGTACCTGCCTCCCAGCTGTCCGTAATCACGTATTGAAGGCCCCGTTCACCCATCAGTCCCCCGGTAGCCTCTTTATACTGATCCAGGTAATTGGTAAAATAGTTTCTGACAAATCCCGCATTCAGTTTGTCCACCTCCAGTCCGGTGGCCTCGGGGGAGGCCGGACTGTTCTGATGGCCGGTTAGGGTATACCCGATCCTCACCACATTCCATTTTCCTTCAGGCGGGGTCCATTCCAGGGTTCCGTCTTCGCTCATCTGTCCGGTCAGGTTGATCACATCCTCTGTCTGGATGGCATCACCGGGTTGAACATCAGGGGTTATATAGTCTTCGGCGCCAGTAATGGTGGCAAAGCCGGCTTTTTGCTCGAAGCGGTTGATACGGGGTACAGAATAAAGAATGATCTCGGCAACCTCGGAACCAGCGGGTCCCCTGTCTGCATTGAGGTCGATGCCAAAGAAACTTCCTATATTATCCGGATTTACCTGTGGTTCAGGCGTAAGGATGGTCACCCGGAAATATTTGGCGGTGACCGGTGAAAAACTGATGGTATTTTGAGCCACACCACCCGTTTCAATTTCCACCACCTCGCTGAAGGTTCTGCCATCTTCACTGGATTCCAGCATGCGGGTGGAACGGCTTCTTCCAAATCCGAACCTGCCCGGGCTTCCTCCTCCGACCATGCTAACGGAATAGATGGTCCGGGGCTGATCAAACTCAAACTGGATCCAGGATTTTTCACCGGGTTGAGTGACTGGCAAGAATGACGTGTTAACCAGATCCCCATCCGTAAGCAGATCCAGCGAAAATGTGCCTCCGCTGGAGCTGATCCGGGGATTTGCTTCTTTTAACGTAACATCAGCATCCGGTACCTTGTAAGCAATCACAGCTGCATCGGCATAATACTCGGGTACTTCGGGTCCATTATCCATGCCCGGCATACCCCTTCTCTCCTGATGAAGATTTTGAAATGCACCAGTCGCTAAGGGTGGATGGGGTAATATGCCTGTGTAAGGTTGACCTCCTTCCAGAACCAGTTCGCTCCAGACATACTTCTTCATCCCTTCGGAAGGAGGTACCCAGGGACCCCCGCTTTCACTCCAGCCGGGCGATCCGGCAATGGCCATTTCAAGACCCAGCGAATCGGCCAGTTCGGTAGAGAAACGGAAGGCATCCTGCCATTCCGGGGTCATGAAGATCAGACGTTTCTCAACGATCTGCGGCGAGGATAACCCGGCATCGAAATTCTGGAAACCCCCGATCCCGGTTCGGTTCATCCACTCCAGGTCCTTCTGGATCCCGTCCTTGGTAACATTCCCGTTCATCCAGTGCCACCACACCC
>CAYRLP010000477.1:0-3207 GCA_964424935.1 uncultured Bacteroides sp. | reverse complement strand
GGAGGGGGGACTGGCGCTTCCGCTTTTCTCCTTTAATGTGGGAATTGAAGTTGGACAAATTACGATCGTAGGAGTTATCATGTTGCTGACCTACCTGGTGGTAAGCTTTATGGGCATGCCAAGACGCGAGTGGCACGTGCTTCTCAGCGGGGCCGGACTGGGGATCTCTATGGTTTTAATGATTGAACGATTTCCATTCTGATGAACTGGCAGAGGCTCATAAAGGAGTATGAAGGTTTCCTGAAACTGGAAAAAGGGTTGTCACCCCATTCCATTGAAGCTTACCTGGGCGACCTGGAGAAACTCAGGCAGTTTCAGGAGCTCCTGCATCCGGAGACGGGACCCGGGGAGCTGAACCGGGAACAGCTGGGGCAGTTTCTGGTCTGGATCAGTGAGCTGGGGCTTTCGGCCCGGAGCCAGGCCAGGATCCTTTCGGGAATCAAGGCATTCTATCGTTACCTGCTCCTTGAGGATCAGATCAGTACAGATCCTACGGCATTGCTGGAAGGACCCAGGCTGGGAAGCAAACTGCCCGAGGTCCTCACGGTGGCGGAGATTGACCGGATGCTCGATTGCATCGATTTAAGCAAGCCCCAGGGCCGGCGGAACAAAGCCATGCTGGAAACCCTTTACAGCTGCGGACTCCGGGTCAGTGAACTGGTGGGACTGCAGATTTCTGGAATCTTCAGGGCGGAAGGGTTTATCCGGGTGATCGGAAAAGGGGATAAGGAAAGGCTGGTACCGGTAAGTCCGAGCGCGCTCCGGGAGATCGACCTTTATCTGCCCGACCGGCATGTGCTTTCGGTCCAGCCCGGAAATGAAGATATTCTTTTTCTGAACCGCCGTGGAAAAATGCTGACCCGGAACATGGTATTCACCATCATCAAGGAACTGGCCGCTGCAGCCGGGATTCAGAAAAAGGTGAGTCCCCATACCTTCAGGCACTCGTTTGCCACCCACCTGGTGGAAGGCGGAGCCGACCTGCGGGCCGTTCAGGAGATGCTGGGACATGAATCCATCACCACTACCGAGATTTACACCCACCTGGACCGGGCATACCTTCGGGAGGCCATTATCAGTTTTCATCCCCGATCCAGATAAGGTTCCGGTCTTTCATATTTTTAATTCTTCGCTGAAATTTTCAGACCCATGAAAGCAATGATGTTAACCGGAATCCGGCAGATGGAGATGAAGGAGGTGCCCGTCCCCCTGCTTCAGGATGACAAAGAGGTGAGGATCAAGCTGAAAACCCTTGGGGTATGCGGATCGGACATCCATTACTATGTTTCCGGAAAGATCGGAAGCCAGGTCGTACAGTATCCCTTTACGGTGGGACATGAATGCGCCGGAATGGTGGAGGCTGTCGGGCCGGGGGTGACCCGGGTAAAACCGGGCGACCGGATCGCCATTGAACCGGCCATGCCCTGCTGGGAATGTGACCAGTGCAGGGCAGGACGGCCCCATACCTGCCGGAATCTACGCTTCCTTGGATGCCCCGGTCAGGCCGAAGGATCGCTTTCAGAGTACCTGGTCATGCCGGAGACCAGCTGTTATAAGATACCCGACCGGATGTCCTATGATGAAGCTACCATTTCGGAACCACTGGCCATCGGACTTTATGCCGTCCGTCAATCGGTCCCCATGAAGGGGGCCAGGGTGGGGATCCTGGGGTTCGGCCCCATTGGGATGAGTGTGCTTCTTTCAGCCCGTGCCATGGGAGCCACCGAGATCTACGTCACGGACAAAATAGAGGAGCGGCTGGCCATAGCCAGAGAAAGCGGTACAAAGCTTACCGCCAACCCGGATCACCAGGACGTGGTGGAAGAAATCACAACGAAGGTGCCGGAAAGGCTGGATGTGGTGTTTGAATGCTGTGGACAGCAGGATGCCCTGGATAATGCCGTGGATCTTTTAGCACCCGGGGGTAAACTTATGATCATCGGGATCCCGGAATTTGACAGATGGTCCATACCGGTCGATGATTCGAGGCGAAAGGAACTCTGTATCCAGCATGTACGAAGGCAGAACGAGGCGGTGCAACCTACGCTGGATATGATGGCGGAGGGTAGGATTTCCGTATCCGGGATGGTTACGCATCGCTTTCCCTTCGAACATTCCCGGGAAGCGTTTGAGCTGGTGGCGGGATACCACGACGGGGTCATGAAGGCCATGATTGACTTTGAATAGGCTTATTGTTACCTTGTTATGTAACACTTTTCTATAACTGAATTATCTCTAACTAAAACTATACTCATGAGACACATTTCAATTACCCTTTTTTTCCTGGCCATCCCGGTTCTGGTCATGGCACAGCCAGAGCAGCCGGTTGAACAGTGGACCGGAAAAACGATCCTGCTGATCGGGGCCCATCCCGACGACGATTCCTATTCGATGGGGACTCTTGCCATGCTGAATGCCAACGGGAATGATATATACATTGCCATACTGACCACCGGAAATGTGGGGACGCAGGATCCCGATCTGGGCATGATGGACCTGGCCCTGATCCGGAAGCAGGAGGAGCAGGCCGCACTGGCCACCATGGGGATCCCCCTGGATCACTATATAAACCTGGGTTATGACGATGGTATGCTGGAGTATGAGAATACAAAGGAGGTGGTTGCCAAGCTGGTGCGACTGATACGTACCATCAGACCGGACGTCCTGTTCTCTTTTGATCCGGGCAAGGGGTCACAACGCTGGCATAAAGCCGATCACAGGGCTTCTTCTTACCTGTCGGCCGATGCGGCGCGGGCAGCCATGTGGCCCCTGATGTTCCAGGGGCAGATCACCTTGGAAGGGCTTCAGGCCCATACCATCCCGGAATACATGCTGTATGATTCTGCTGAGGAGGATATCAATACCTGGGTAGATATTACGGATTGGGAAGAAAGGAAAGTGGAGGCCCTGACCAAATATGTGAGCCAGTTCAGTTCAGGCTGGTACGATTACAAGGGTCCGGAGCTCTCTCCCGAAGAGGAAAAGGAAGTCAAGGAGCAGCTGCGGGGATGGATCCACCAGCAAAGGGAAGGCTTACCGGTGGAGGGATTCCGTTACTACAAGGGAATGCCCGATGACCTGGGCAGATAATTCAGTTCAAACAAAAAAACCAACAAAATTATACCTATGAATACTTTAACTATCCTGACGATTACCCTGTCCATCTGCCTCCTGAATGGATGCAGCCAGAATCATATTGGTCTTGGA
>CAYRLP010000476.1:0-3221 GCA_964424935.1 uncultured Bacteroides sp. | reverse complement strand
GGATCCATGTGGGATCATCTGGAACGCCACGGGGTCGGGTTCTTCAATTTCGGGTTCAGCATTATGTTTGAACCGGCTATCTATGATGCGTCCTATAAATATACAGGGGTAAGGCACTATGTCAATTTCCCGCTGCCCCGGCCCATCTGGGACCGTACCTCCAAACAGTATCCTACCTACAATACGGCCATTCCGGATCAGTTCCGGATCGACCAGTTCTTAAAGGAATTTGAATCCAGGTGGATGACCGGTCAGGACACCATGCCGGCATTAATTACGGTCATCATTCCCCAGGACCATGGCGCCGGGGACCGCCCCGAAGCCGGGTATCCGTTCCGGGAGAGTTATATGGCCGACAATGACCTGGCAGTCGGGCGTATCGTGGAATTTCTTTCGCATACTCCTTACTGGGAAAACATGATGATTGTGATCACCGAGGATGACGCCCAGAACGGGGTCGACCATGTGGATGCCCACCGGAGCGTATTAATGGTGATCTCTCCCTGGGTGAAACGCAATTACGTGAGCCATACGCATTATAGTTTTGGAAGTATTTTCAAAACCTTCTGGAATGTCCTGGGACTACCTTACCTGAACCAGTACGATGCGGGCGCCACCGACTTCGGGGATTTTTTCATACCTGAACCGGATTACACCCCCTATCAGGCCATCCCTGTGGACGCCCGGATTTTTGATCCTCAGAAAGCACTGGATCCTTTTGATGAAGACTTCGACTGGAAAGCCCTGGAAGAATCGCCCGTAATGGACGATCCCGAGGATATGATCCGGGAAAGCAAAGAGCGGGACGAATACCGTCTGGAGAACCGTGAGAAAGAGGAATAGGCATTCGGCCGTTTCGCTGCTAAATACGGTTCTGGTCAGGTCTGTCTGACAGCCTGATATTGGCTTCGTTTATTTTCTTGTCGGGCAGAGTGGTGGGACTGCCGAACATCAGATCCTCCCCGGAACCAGTCTTAGGAAATGCCATCACGTCCCGGATGGAGGATTTCTTCTCCAGGATCATGATCAGCCGGTCTATACCCCATGCGATGCCCCCGTGGGGTGGAGCACCATACTGGAAAGCATCCAGCATATGCCCCACACTCTTTCTCATGGCCTCCATATCGTATCCCATGTTCCGGTAAGTGGCCTCCAGGATCACATCCTTATGTGCCCGGACCGAGCCTCCACCGATTTCATTTCCATTCAGGACCAGGTCATACTGCTGTGAAATGATCCCCCCGATATTCTTTCCTTCCAGGTGATCCTGCAGATACTCTTTTTTCGGCATGGAGAACGGATTATGTGAAAAGGTCCACCCGCCGGTCTCGGTTTTCTCAAAAAGCGGGAAGTCCACGATCCAGGCGGGGTGCAGTTCATTGGGTTTGATGAGGTTCAGCATTTTCCCCAACTCCTGGCGGACCTCATCCAGGGCCTTGTTGGCTGTTTTATGATCCGCTGCCGAGAAAAAAACAATATCCCCGGGGACGGCTTCCACCCGGCTGATAATTCTTTCTGCTATATCCTGCCCAAGGTACTTGATGATCGGGGACTGCAACTCGTTTTCGTTTACGATGATATAGGCCAGTCCCCCGAGCCCGTGTTCCTGGGCAATGGCGGTTAAACGTTCAATCTGTCCTTTGGATAGCCGTTTATCGGAAAGATGGCCTCCGACTTTGATGCACTTGACGATTCCCCCTTCATCGATGGGTTTGGTGAATACCTGGAAAGAAGTTTCTTTCACGATGTCCGTTATATCCTCCATTTCCAGGCCAAAGCGCAGGTCCGGCCGGTCCGTCCCGTATTTTAGCATCACGTCCGCATAGGAAAGTACCCTGAAGGGAATGAGCTTCCACTTCCTTCCGTAGATTGTGTTGACAATCTCATTAAAAAGGTTGGTATTGACCTCCATGATATCCTTCATGCTCACATAGGCCATTTCAATATCCAGCTGGGTAAACTCCGGTTGCCGGTCGCCCCTTGAATCCTCATCCCTGAAGCAGCGGGCAATCTGAAAATACTTATCAAATCCACCCACCATAAGGAACTGCTTGAATTGTTGCGGTGCCTGGGGCAGGGTGTAGAATTTTCCCGGGAATTTGCGGCTCGGGACAATAAATTCCCGTGCCCCTTCATCGGTACCAGAGCTCAGGATCGGTGTTTCTATTTCGATGAAATCCTGCGCGCTCAGGATATCCCGGATGAGCTTGAGGACCCGATGGCGGTTTATGATGGTCGATCTGATATCGGGATTCCGGTGGTCCAGGAACTTATATTTGAACCGGACATTTTCTGACGACCGGGAGGCTCTCCGGATCTCGAAGGGCAGAGTTTTGGACATGTTCAGGATATGCAGCTCGCGGGTGTCCAGTTCAATGGTCCCGGTCCGGATCCCCGGATTAAAATCATCATCGCTCCGGTGAATGATGGTACCGGTTACCATGATCACCGATTCCGGGTTTATTTTTGCCAGTTCGTCCAGGTCGGGGAAGTTCGCCCTGTTTAATCTTACCTGGAATATTTCGTAGCTGGAATCCCTCAGGTCAATAAAAACGAGCTCCCCGTGATCACGAACACTGGACACCCAGCCCGAAAGCGTCACTGTTTCGGAAAGGTTTGCCGTGGAAAGATCAGATATATAATGTGAGCGGTACTGATCTTCAATAATGATCTCGGAGGTTCTTAAATCAAAGGATATTAGATCCGTTTTTTCCTTCTTTTGAATGGCGTCTGGATCTGTTACCGCGGTGGGTTCTTCATGATCAAACCCGTTCCCGGATAGTCTCCTGAGCAGGTTATCCCTGATCATTTTCCCGGGGGCCCCTTTACCGGTCTTCTGAAGGACTTTTCCTACCAGGATCCCTGCTTTGTTGGTACTCCCTTCCCGGATATCCCTGGCCAATTCCGGATTCTCCATGATGACTTCTTCAATACAAGCTTCAATCTTCTCTTCAGAAATTGTATTCTCCTTAAAAAAAGAATGATAGTCAAAATCATTATCATTCAGCAACTCCCGGACCGCTTTCTGAAACAGAATCTGGGGTACCTTTTCTTCACTGAACAGGGAAAAGGTCTCAACAAACGCGGGAATCTTAAGGACTTTCTGATAATCATCCGGCTTCAGGTTATTGGTCAGTGCCCTGGCCACAAACAGTGGGTTCTGAAGTTCCTCGTTGATACGCAGAAAAACATTTGATTTTAAGGGATCCGAAGTGAAGAAC
>CAYRLP010000475.1:0-3221 GCA_964424935.1 uncultured Bacteroides sp. | reverse complement strand
CCTGGCGACTGAAATCTACACCTACACCTATAGGATTGACGGGATCACCCTTATGGATCCGGCCAATGTACAGGTGATGCGTGACGGCAGACGCTATGCCAGCATGATCCTGGTACCCGGGGAGGCCTCCGAACTCTATGCCGTACAGGATGTGCCCCATGGCACCCTTTCCAAGATCTGGTACGAATCCCCCACCGTGAACCTGACCCGCCGGATGTATGTATATACTCCTCCGGGCTATGATTCAGGTTCCCTTAAGTATCCGGTATTTTACCTGCTTCACGGGGGCGGCGGAGACGAGGATGCATGGACCACCCTGGGCAGGACCTGCCAGATCATGGATAACCTGATCGCACAGGGAAAGGCCAAACCGATGATCGTGGTCATGACCAACGGAAACCCGGGCGATGCAGCTTCTCCGGGTGAAGCCCCTCCCAGGGAGGTACAGGGCGGACCCATGAGCGGAATCGGAGGTATGGGTTCCGGCGTATTTGAAAAGAGCCTGGTCAACGATGTGATCCCCTTTGTAGAGAGCCATTACAGGACCCTCCCGGGAAGAGCGAACAGGGCGGTCAGCGGTCTTTCCATGGGAGGCATGCAGACCATAAATCTGGCCTTCGATTATACGGAGACTTTTGACTACTTCGGGGTCATGAGCATGGGTCTGACACCCCCCCAGGATGGGAGAAACTGGTTCCCGGATGTGGATACACGCATCAAGAACCTGGAAGAGAAGGGATATAAACTGTACTGGATCGGCTGCGGAACGGCTGATTTCCTTTATGAAGCGTCCAAGAACCTGGTGGCCAAAATGGAGGAGAACAACCTGGAGTTCACTTACCGGGAAAGCAGCGGCGGCCATACCTGGAGCAACTGGCGCATTTATCTCTCTGAATTTGCTCCCCTGCTGTTCAAATAATATCTGACAAGGGTGTGAAACTGCCTACTGAGAAAGATTACCTCACGAACATTGCCTATGATTCTGTGATTTTCGGATTTTCGGATGAAACCCTGAAGGTCCTGATCATGAAATACCATAACACGGGTTTGTTCGCGCTCCCCGGAGGATTCATCCGGCGAGATGAAAGTCTCTATGATGCAGTGAGGCGGGGAGTCAGGGAACGGACAGGCATTGAGCAGATCTACCTGGAGCAGTTTCACACCTTTGGAAGCCTGGACCGGTACGATCCCGGAAGCATGAAATTGATCCTGGAGGCCAACGGACTGGATCCCGGGGATGGTAACTGGTTGCTGGACCGTTTTGTTTCCGTGGCTTATTATGCCCTGATCAACTACCTGGAGGTAGAACCGAAACCGGATCAGTTATCGGATTCCATCGACTGGTACGATCTGGACCGGCTGCCCCCCCTTATGCAGGACCACCAGCGGATCCTGGCCATGGCCCTGCAGACCCTCAAGGACAATCTGGACCGGAAGCTGGTCGGAGTCAACCTCCTGCCCGAGCGTTTTACCATGAAGGAGCTGCAGAAGGTGTATGAAGCCATCCTGGGAGAAAAATTGAGGCGTTCCACCTTCCAGCGGAAGATCCTCAGCATGGAGATCCTTACCAGGCATGAAAAGAAATACACCGGCAAGGCACATAAGGCCCCCTATCTCTACAGTTTTAAAAAGTCGAATTAGCTTTGGCCAGGACGGGACTACTGTAACCGATCCGGATAGAGAATATCGTAACCAAACCGGATGAAGAATTCGGAACAGCTACTCTCCCGTTGATGTATAATATTTCTCCCAGAATTTCAGCTGGTCCAGGTTGGGCAGGGATTGCTGGACGGTAACCGTATCAATCAGCATGGCCTCCGGCGCTTGCATGGTGAACGCATTCCATTGGGGAAGGCCGGGTCCGTTCGGATCGCCCGTCCTGGCAAAGTTGGCCAAGTAGGCGGACATCAAAGTGGCGATCTCCTGGTCGACCTCCTCCCAGGGCCGGTCCAGGGTGTGGAGATTGTCGTATGCATAGACAACCTCCCCGGTGTGGAACGCGCCAAACTGTGTTTCCGGGGTGTAAGCCGGCAGGGCCCGGTTGAAATTATACAGGTAGATTGGAGAACCTCCGGAAGAAGACTGGACCTTTGCCCAGGTATAGGCCTGGATCCCGAAGGTTTCGTCCCGGCTCATGTTAAACTGCGAAGTCGACGCTTCCTCTTGTGTGTCTGCAGGGTATACCTCCAGGAACTCACCGGCCAGCTCACCGAACCGTTCCTGCACCTGTTTCCTGAACTGATCCGCGGGCCGGGCCCAGGGCATGAGCTTGTCATCCTTGTTCCATCCTGCGATGACTGGCACATCGTTTTGTTGACCGTTCATATAGGCATCCATGACCGGTTCAGGCAGGACATAGCCATCGGTAAATGGAGCACTTAACCCCCCACGGGCGTTCAGAATAGAATCGGCGGGCAGGGCACGCAGTTCCTCAAGAGATTCGGCGCCCAATGCTTCTCCAAAAGCGACTCCGGTCTCCTCCGCCTCTGCAAGGGTCAATGCCGGACGAAGGGAACTGGATACGAATCCTGCACCGCTCTCGGCGATGGCGCTGTGAAACAGGCCACTGGCAAGGGGACATACGGTCAGGTAATTCACTGCAAAAGATCCGGCCGACTGGCCGGCAATGGTAACATTTCCGGGATCCCCCCCGAAGTGTTCAATGTTTCGCCGGACCCACTGAAGCGCCGCAACCATATCCAGAATGGCATAGTTTCCAGAAGTGCCGTGTTCCGATTCAGCACTGAGTTCCGGATGTGCCAGGAAACCAAATACACCTACCCGGTAGTTGATACTCACAAAGACCACCCCTTTCTTTGCCATGGAGGTGCCGTCATAAATGGCACAACCGCTTCCCCCGGAGCGGAATCCTCCGCCATATATATAGACCAGTACCGGAAGTTGATCGGTTTCTGCCTTGGCGCCTGTCCAGACGTTCAGATAGAGGCAATCCTCCCCGATGGGCTCTTCGGGGATCAGGAACTCTTCCGACCAGAACATAAAGGGTGACGGGGCCGCCTGCATGGGACTGGGACCGAATTCGGTACAGTTCCTGGCTCCATCCCAGGCCTCCACCGGCTGCGGTGCTTTCCAGCGCAGTTCACCCACCGGGGGAGCCGCAAACGGGATCCCCTTGAAAGCGATCACCCCGGACAGGCTGTCCCGGAAACCGGTGATTCGACCCGAATCAATATCCACGGTTGTACTGATCGCTGACGGTC
>CAYRLP010000474.1:2837-3234 GCA_964424935.1 uncultured Bacteroides sp. | reverse complement strand
TGGTAATCCTGTTCAACTGGTAACATTCCCGGCAGGAATCAGAGGTCCACATCCAGGTTATCCAGTCCGTTCCGGCGTGCTTCGTCTACCACCCGTGCATATTCGTCCCGGTTGACGGGCCGGTTGATCTCCGGAAATTCCGAAGCCCGGTAGGCAGGACGGTACTGGAGCATGATATTCACATAGGTGGAAGCGGGCAGATTTCCGGCGATCCATCGCATGGCTTCAATCGATCCGGAAACATCCCCGGGCATAACCAGGTGCCGGATCATCAATCCCCGGAAGATTACCCCGTTCCGCTCTGGGCGGGCCACACCCACCTGCCGGTTCATCTCCACCAGGGCCTGTTGGGTCACCTCCGGGTAGTCCGAAGCCCCGTTGGAATAGAGGGCTGCCT
>CAYRLP010000474.1:356-2827 GCA_964424935.1 uncultured Bacteroides sp. | reverse complement strand
TCGGCCAGGTACACATCCACGATCCCATCCAGCAGTTCCAGAATATCGGGTCGCTCCCAGCTGCTGGTGTTGTAAACCAGGGGCAGCCGCAGTCCCCGCTCCGCTGCTAGGTCCAGGGCATCCAGTATATGCGCGGCATAATGAGTGGGGGTGACCACATTGATGTTGGAACAGCCCGCCTCCTGCAGGGCCAGCATCATCCCGGCAAGGTCCCCGGTGGTACAATCCCGCCCGTTACCCAGGTGGCTGATATCCCAGTTCTGGCAGAACACACATCGCAGGTTGCAGTGGCTGATAAAGATGGTGCCGGAGCCCCCGATCCCCACCAGGGCCCTCTCCTCCCCGAAATGGGAATGAAAGGAAGCCACCCTGAGAGTAGCGTTAGCCCCGCAGGTCCCCCGTTCCCCACCCAGGCGATCCGCCCCGCATTCCCGGGGACAGAGATCACAGGCCCGCATCCGTTCCCACAGGAGTTCTGCACGCTTCTTCAGCTCCCCGCTGCGTTGCAGTGATATATAACCCGGTCTGTAGGCTATTCCGTTCATCTTCCAGTAAATGTAGCAATTTATAGGGATGCCTGAAGGAGAACAAGCGCCTAATCCTGACCACTGGACCTGCAGGACGATAAAGTGCTATTTTTTATGATTTCATTAACAAAATACCGGATCCGGGGATATTCATGATATCTATATTTAGTCTACCTTGGGTAAGCTAATTCTAAACTGAACTGATATGACCCTTAGACTTTTAAGAGGAACCCTGACAGGGGCCGTTGTATTCTTTTTCCTGGGCTGGCTGGTATGGGGAGTGTTGCTTATGGGCTTCATGGAAGCCAATTCCAATACCTCCATCAACAGGCCCATGGACGAGATGCTATGGTGGGCAATTATCCTGGCCAACCTTATCACCGGCTTCTTAACCACCCTGATCCTGAACTGGGCCGGCGCAAAGAGTTATCTTGACGGACTCCGGATCGGAGCCATTGTTGGTGTTTTGTTCGCTCTCAGCATGGACCTGAGCTACTACTCCATGACCACACTGATCAGCAATGTTTCTGTCATACTGGTGGATGCGTTGGCCAATGGAGTTGTTGCCGCAGTAGTCGGCGCCCTGATCGTCCTGTTGTGGGGTAAGGCCAAGTCTGACTGACCGCATTACAACAATTACGTTCTTGTATACCTGAAGGCCGGTAATTATGGGGACCGGGAAATCAGAATGCCCGGAAGATTCTTTAAAATATTCTTCCGGGTAAGACGTGATTTGAGTTTCTTATGAGGATGTGCAGAACGTATCAGCTTGTGATGGGTGTATATGTATTCTTGTCTGCCTGTGGCGAAGAGACCGACAGGAACAAAAGCAACAAAGTCATCAGTCAACCTTCTCAGAAAACCAGCACCGATCAGCCTATCAAGGTATCAGTGGTTCGTCAGGGAAAGGTAAAAACAATCGTTGCAGACCGGGATTATCTTACCAGGGCGATCACAGATCCGGATTATGATTAAGTTCCGGTTTACAAGACCAGAACCATGCCCAAGCCGGTAATTCCCAAGTATGATGTTGAAACTCTTATCGACTATCTGATCGGCCTGGGAGAGGAAAAATAGTCCCGGCTGCTGCGAAAAATCCAATTTAGCATGTACCTTTATAAATCATCCAAACCACTTTAAAATCATCATGAAAAAATCAATCCTGTTTATGGCCTGCCTGCTGCTGGCTACCCTGGTTGCCGGCCAGACCGGCAAGGTCATTGACCAACTGCCCCTGGAGAGCAAGATCCTCCAGATGGAGCGTCACTACGCCATCTACCTGCCCCCGGACTATGAATCGTCCCAGCGAAGCTACCCTGTCCTGTACCTTCTTCATGGTGGAGGGGATGACCAGACCGGATGGATCCAGTTCGGAGAGGTCCTGCATATTGCAGACAAAGCCATTCTGGAAGGGAAAGCCACCCCAATGATCATCGTGATGCCCGACGGCAGTGCGGGACAGCGGGGGTATTTCAATGACCTGAAGGACGAATGGCGCTACGAGGACTTCTTCTTCGAGGAGTTCATGCCCTATGTGGAAAAAACCTACCGTATAAAAGGAGAGAAACGGTACAGGGCCGTTGCGGGACTCTCCATGGGAGGAGGAGGCACCTTTATGTATGCCCTGCACCACCCGGAACTCTTCTCCTCTGCCTGTCCCCTCAGCGCGAGCTGTGGTCCCCTCAGTATGGAGGATATGGAACAACAGGTGAGCAGGCGCGGCTGGGAAGGCAGCAAGGCACAACAAGAATCCTGGTACAAGCGCCACAGCGTCCTGGAATTGATTGAAGCCATTCCCGATGACCAGAAAAATGCAGTCCGGTGGTACATCGATTGCGGTGATGATGACTTCCTGTTCGAAGGGAATTCACTGGTCCATATCGCCATGCGCAAGAAGGAGATCCCCCATGAATTCCGCACCAGGGACGGAGGACATACCTGGAC
>CAYRLP010000474.1:0-346 GCA_964424935.1 uncultured Bacteroides sp. | reverse complement strand
CTCCCGGAAGTACTTGCCTTCATATCTGAAGCCTTCCACCAGCACTAAGCTAGCATGATACAGGTTCAGAACCTGACCTACAGCTATCCGGGTACCGGGAAACAGGTGCTCAAAAATATCAGTTTCGAAATAAATGAAGGGGAGATCTTTGGCTTCCTTGGACCCTCCGGTGCCGGTAAAAGCACTACACAGAAAGTACTCAACGGTCTTCTGAAAGGATTCGGGGGAAGCGTCCGGATCCAGGGAACAGACCTCTCCCATATGGAACGCTCCTTTTATGAAAAGATCGGGGTGTCCTTTGAATTCCCCAACCTTTACCTGAAACTGACCGCCCTGGAGAACCTCG
>CAYRLP010000473.1:0-3236 GCA_964424935.1 uncultured Bacteroides sp. | reverse complement strand
GTGCCAGTTCCGGTCCGACCACGATAACCGAACGCGCCGAGTAGTCGACCCGCTAACCCAGCAGGTACTGACGGAAACGCCCCTGCTTCCCTTTCAGGCTGTCTGACAGGGACTTGAGTGGACGGTTGGCATCGGTCTTCACCGCATTGGCTTTCCTGGAGTTATCAAAAAGGGAGTCCACTGCCTCCTGCAGCATCCGCTTTTCATTTCGCAGGATCACCTCCGGTGCCTTGATCTCGATCAGACGCTTCAGACGATTGTTACGGATAATAACCCTCCGGTAGAGGTCGTTCAGGTCGGAGGTGGCAAAACGTCCACCATCCAGCGGCACCAGCGGTCTCAGTTCAGGCGGAATCACAGGAACCACCTTCACAATCATCCATTCCGGACGGTTCACATTCTTTGAAGCCCGGAAAGCTTCTACCACCTGCAGGCGCTTCAGTGCCTCATTTTTACGCTGCTGAGAGGTTTCGGTACTGGCCTTATGCCTCAGGGAATAGGAAAGATCATCCAGATCCAGCCTGCCGAGCAACTGGTGCAGACCTTCGGCTCCCATTCCGGCAATGAATTTGTCGGGATGGTCATCCTCCAACATCTGGTTCTCTTTTGGCAGGCTTGCCAGGATATCCAGGTATTCGTCTTCGGTCAGGAAATCAAGATAATTGACCCCGTCGGCCTGTTTGATTCCCGGATTGATCACCACATACCTTTCATAATAGATAATGGAATCAAGCTTTTTTGTGGGAAGCCCCAGCAGGTAGCCGATCTTATTGGGAAGGGAACGGAAATACCAGATATGGGCCACCGGCACTACCAGGGATATGTGCCCCATACGCTCCCGGCGTACCTTTTTCTCGGTCACTTCCACACCGCAACGGTCACATACGATTCCCTTGTAACGGATCCGCTTGTATTTTCCGCAATGACACTCGTAATCCTTGACCGGTCCGAAGATCCGTTCACAGAACAGTCCGTCCCGTTCCGGTTTGTAGGTCCGGTAGTTAATGGTTTCCGGCTTCAGGACTTCCCCGCTGGACCGTTCCAGAATCTCCTCCGGAGAGGCCAGTCCTATGGAGATCTTGGTGAAATTGCTGCTTTTGACTTTGGTGTCTTTCCTGAATGACATATACGATTATATTAATATGTTTCTAAAACAAGTTCCAACCGGGCATCCGCCCGAAATTACTGATTAAACCAGGTTCACGCTGAGTCCCAGACCGCGAAGCTCATGGAGCAACACATTCAAAGACTCCGGAATCCCCGGCATCGGCATGGGTTCACCCTTCACGATGGCTTCATAGGCCTTGGCTCTTCCGATCACATCGTCGGATTTCACCGTAAGGATCTCCTGAAGGATGTTGGCGGCACCGAAGGCTTCCAGGGCCCAGACCTCCATTTCCCCGAAACGCTGTCCCCCGAACTGGGCTTTCCCTCCCAGGGGCTGCTGCGTAATCAGCGAATAGGGTCCGATACTCCGGGCATGCATCTTGTCTTCCACCATATGTCCTAGCTTCAGCATATAGATCACACCGACCGTGGCAGGCTGGTCGAACCGCTCACCGGTTCCACCGTCATAAAGGAAGGTTTTCCCGTACCGTGGAACACCGGCCTGGTCGGTCAGTTCGTTAATCTGATCGATCTTGGCCCCGTCGAAAATGGGGGTCGCAAACTTCTTGTCCAGTTTCAGACCGGCCCAGCCCAGCACCGTCTCGTAGATCTGTCCCAGGTTCATCCGGGAGGGCACACCCAAGGGGTTCAGTACGATGTCCACAGGGGTTCCGTCTTCCAGGAAGGGCATGTCTTCCGACCGGACAATCTTGGCCACAATCCCCTTGTTACCATGCCGCCCGGCCATTTTGTCCCCTACGGTCAGCTTCCGTTTCTTGGCCACGTAGACCTTCGCAAGCTGGATGATACCTGTGGGCAGTTCATCCCCGCTGGTAATGCTGTGCTTCTTCCGCTTGTAGAGCCCGTCAATTTCCTTGAATTTGATGATGAAGTTGTGGAGCAGGTCCCGGATCAGGTCATTCTTGTGCTTGTCCGTCGTCCACTTCAGCGGATTCACGTTCAGGAAATCCAGTTCCTGCAATTGTTTCAGGGTGAACTTGGTCCCCTTGGGGATGACATCCACGTTCAGGAAGTCCTTCACTCCCTGCGAAGTCTTTCCGTTCACTAGTTCGAACAGTTTCTCAATCAACTGCGATTTCAGATCCGCCACATCCTTGTGGTAGGTATCATCGATCTTCTCGAGTATCTGTTTGGTAGCAGGACGCGATTTGCGCTCCTTCATGGTTCGTGAGAACAGCTTCTTGTCGATCACCACGCCATAGAGCGAAGGTCCGGCTTTCAGGGAGGCATCCTTCACATCGCCGGCCTTGTCCCCGAATATGGCCCGGAGCAGTTTCTCTTCAGGCGAAGGGTCCGATTCCCCTTTGGGAGTGATCTTACCGATCAGGATGTCACCGGGGGTCACTTCGGCCCCGATCCGGATCAACCCGTTTTCATCCAGGTTCTTGGTGGCTTCCTCACTGACATTGGGAATATCAGAGGTCAGCTCTTCGAGTCCCCGCTTGGTATCGCGTACCTCCAACAGATACTCATCCACATGTATGGAGGTGAATACATCTTCCCGTACGAGCCTTTCGGAGACCACAATGGCATCCTCAAAGTTATATCCCTTCCAGGGCATGAAAGCTACCATCAGGTTCCGGCCCAGTGCCAGTTCTCCCTGGTTGGTGGCGTAGCCCTGGGTAAGTATGTCCCCCTTCTTCAGCCGCTGGCCCTTTTTAACAATCGGGTTGAGGCTTACACAGGTATTCTGGTTGGTTTTCCTGAATTTGGGAAGCTTATAGCGCTTCACGTCGTCATCGAAGCGGACAAAGCGCTCTTCCTCGCTGCGATCGTAGCGAACCACAATCTCGTTGGCATCCACGAATTCCACGACCCCGTTTTCCTCTGCCCGCACCTGCAGCCGGGAGTCACGAACCACGTTCCGTTCAATCCCGGTACCCACGATGGGGGATTCAGGATAGATCAGGGGAACCGCCTGGCGCATCATGTTGGATCCCATCAGCGCCCTGTTGGCATCATCGTGCTCCAGGAAGGGGATCAGCGATGCCGCAATAGAAGCAATCTGGTTGGGAGCCACGTCCATCAATACCACGTCATCCTTCTCTGCAAGCGGATAGTCTGCTTCATACCTGGCCTTTACCTTGGGATTCACAAAAGTGCCGTCA
>CAYRLP010000472.1:0-3239 GCA_964424935.1 uncultured Bacteroides sp. | reverse complement strand
CTGCCAACTATCAAAAAGGTAGTTGGCAGAGCTCCCCGGATCCGGGTATCATCCGTGACTTCATACTGGGCACCAAGAGGCACATTAAAATCCACTCTGATAATCGCTTTTTTCTCTGCAAAGTTATAATTGTCAATCATTTGCATATCTGTAAATTTTAAGTAATACGATTGGGTTCTGCTTCGGAATCTCAAAGGTAAAAAAGAAATTCTACATTTACAGGTTGTAAGGCTTATGTTGTTTAAGGAGATCATAGGGCAGAAAGAGACCAAGGATAAACTCCTGCGTCTGGTTCGGGACGACCGCACCCCTCATGCGCTGATGCTCTTTGGTCCGGAGGGAACCGGGAAACTGGCCCTCGCACTGGCCATGGCCCAATATGTGGCATGCAGCAACCGGCAGCAGGAAGATGCCTGCGGAAACTGTCCCTCCTGTATCAAGTTCGGAAAACTGGTTCATCCTGACCTCCATTTTGTGATCCCGGTTATGAGAACAGGAAACATGCAGGCTGCTCCCATCAGCGATGATTATGCGGAAACCTGGAGAGAGGCATTTCTGGCCAACTGCTATCTGACGGAGGAGCAGTGGTACGAGGCACTTGGAGCAGAGAACAAACAGGGCATCATCAATGTCAGGGAAAGTGAAACCATCCTGCGGAAACTGAGTTTTAAACCCTATGAATCGGACTACCGGATGGTTGTGATCTGGTTACCGGAAAAAATGAATCAGCCGGCCGCAAATAAATTGTTGAAGTTGATCGAAGAGCCCCCTGGAAAGACACTGATCATTATGGCAACGGAACAGACAGACCGGATCCTCCCTACCATTCTGAGCCGGACCCAGTTGATTCATGTTCCCCCCGTTTCAGATACGGATCTCCGGGAGGGTCTGATGAAGCAGGAGGTTCAGGATCAACAACTGGTGGAGGATGTTGTGAAAAGGGCCCATGGCAATGTGGGTACAGCGTTCCGGATCCTCCGCCTGGATGAGGCAGAGAGACAGAATTTCGAACTTTTTACCGAAATAATGAGGCTCTGTTATTCCAGGGATATTATCCGGGTGAATGACTGGGTGGAACGGGTGTCCTTGATGGGCCGCGAAAGGCAGAAGCAACTGATGGATTATTCGTTGCGAATGCTCCGTGAGAACTTTATTCTGGGATTGGAGCAGAATGGATTAGCCTATATGTCGACAAAAGAAGCCGAGTTTTCTGAAAAATTCAGTCCATTTATACATGAGGGGAATGTATATGCACTGGCTGAGAACTTTACAGAGGCAGGGAATCATATTGAAGCCAATGGCAATCCACGGATCATTCTGATGGATCTTTCCATCCGGGTCATACGCCTGCTGATGCAAAAGGCCCAGGCAGCGGGTTGATCTTTTGTTTTAAGAACTGAATCTCTATTTTTGCAGTATGGAAAGCCTGAAAGCGAGAGGTTGTTGCCGTGAAAAGCAACTGTGGGTCAACGAGGAAAATCTGGAACGGGTCGATTCTTATTTCAGAGGCTGCTCCAAACTGGAATCTTACAACTGGCTCAGGGAGGTTGAGAATCTGGATATTCCTGAGGTGGTGGAAGTGCGGTTCAAAAATACCCGGAAAGGAATTTACAGGAATGTCAATGAACTGAGGTTGAAAAGGGGGGATATCGTTGCGGTGGAAGCCACTCCGGGACACGATATTGGAATCATAACCCTGGCCGGCGAAATTGTTGAAAAGCAGCAGCAGCGAACAAAATACAGTGAGAACAGGGAGGAATTAAAGAAGGTTTACCGCAAGGCGAAGCAGCTGGACATTGATAAGTGGAGGGAAGCCATTGACAGGGAGGTAGAGACCATGCTGCGAAGCAGAAAAATGGCTGCAGACCTGGGTTTGGTCATGAAAATCGGAGATGTGGAGTACCAGGGGGACGGAACCAAGGCCATCTTCTACTACATCGCCGATGAACGTGTCGATTTCAGGGAGCTGATCAAAGTACTGGCTGAATCCTTCAGGATCCGTATCGAAATGAAACAGATCGGAGCCAGGCAGGAAGCAGGCAGGATCGGGGGGATCGGCACCTGTGGACGGGAACTTTGCTGTTCCACATTCATAACCAACTTCGTTTCAGTAAGTACCCATTCAGCTCGTGTTCAGGAAGTGGCATTGAACCCGCAGAAACTTGCCGGGCAGTGTGGAAAGCTAAAATGCTGTCTAAATTACGAACTGACAGGTTATGAAGAGGCCCGGAAAAATTTTCCCGATCCGGCCATCAATCTGAAAACCAAACAGGGAGAGGCATACCTGTTGAAAACTGATGTTTACCGGGGCATTATGTGGTACAGCACCTCCAGGGAGGGTGGCCAGGCGCTTATACCGGTTCCTGTGGAGCGGGTAACGGAGATTCAGGCCATGAACCGGAATGGGAAAGAACCGGATGAGCTAATGAATATTTCCGTGGTGGAACGTACTACGGCACTGGAATATACCAATGGAGCGGGTGAGGGTTCCCTTACGAGATTCGAAAAGGAGAAATCCAAAAAGAAAAGAAAAAAGAAACGATCCCACAGGAATTTCCCCAGGCAATGAGGAAGTATTTCATGATAATGGGTTTTATGGCGCTCCTGTTTACAGGTCTGTCCTGCGATTCACATATGGTCTATGACAGATTTGAAGGAACAGAGGGAGGGATGTGGAGCTGGAAGGATATCAAGGAATTCCGTCCCGAAATCACCGATACAATATCCATGTACAATATCTACCTGCAGGTACGCCACACGGTTGACTATCCCATGAGCAATCTGTACATGTTTGTACATGTTAAATCCCCCTCAGGACAGCAGATGACCGATACCGTCAATATGGTTCTGGCCGTTCCGGATGGAAAATGGACGGGCAAGGGAAACGGATACATCCGGGAGCTGATGCTGCTTTACCGGAAGCAGACACGGTTCCGGATCCCGGGCACCTATGTGTTTACACTGGAACAGGCGATGAGACAATCTGAGCTGCCGGTGACCGATGTGGGGGTTCGCATCGAACGCATCAATCCATAAAGGCTTTGGTAAAAAAGAAACTTTCCAGGTTCAGGGAACTGGAACGCCTTGACAAGGTATTTCAACCTCCATTTGAAGAAGTGTTTGGGAGAGACTATCACATGAAAGGGAGATGGTGCGAAGAGGTTTACGGTAACCATCACCCCCTGGTACTGGAGTTGGGATGTGGCAAGGGCGAATATACGGTGGGCCTGGCCAGGAAG
>CAYRLP010000471.1:0-3240 GCA_964424935.1 uncultured Bacteroides sp. | reverse complement strand
CGGTAGAGGGCCCTGCGCTCTCGGGTCGCCCCCTTTTTACTGAAGTCCCCGCGCAGGCTGGCGGCCATCCCGGGGGTCATGAAGGCCGTGGCCATCACCGACCTATACTCCTGGTCGAAGTAGTCCAGCAGGTCGCCGGGATGACGGAGGTTCTTCCGGAACTGGTGCAGCAGCCTGCGCATCTGGTAGGGATAGCTGAGACTGTAGAACCGGCTGTAGCCCCCGAAGACCTCGTCGGCCCCTTCCCCGCTCAGCAATACGGTCACATACTCCTTGGCCCGCTGGGAAAGCTTGTAGATCCCGATGGTATTGGGATGGTTCAGCGGGTATTCCAGGTGCCAGGTGGCCCGGCCGATGTGATCCAGGTAGTAGGAGGAATCCAGCAGGAACTTGTGGGAGGTGATGGACAGGTTTTCCGATACACGGTTGATATACTTCTCCTCGCTGAAACGAGGATCGTCGAATACGATGGAGACCGACTCGAAACTTCCCTTCTGGCTGTTGCGGTTCGCCAGCCAGGTGACCAGGGACGAATCGATGCCTCCGGAGAGCTGGCAGCCCAGTTTCACATCGCTCATCAGCTGGCTCCGCACACTTTTGCTCAGCCAGTCCTCCATGCGCTGGCCGTAGGTGTCCAGGGAACCTTCCGGGATCCGGGTCCGCTCGTAGTGATCGGGATCAAAATAGCGCCGGATATCCGGCTCCCTGTCCGGCCGGAACACCAGGTAATGTCCCGGATCCAGCGACCCGATCCCCCTGAACAGTGTTCCCCTCAGGGTATTGCGGAACAGGAGGAATTCGTCGAGCCGCGTTTCATCCAGCCGGTACTCGAATCCATCCAGGTAGCTGAAACTCTTCAGTTCCGAGGAGAAGGCAAATAGCCGGTCGGTGGATATATAGTACATGGGCTTAATGCCGAAGCGGTCGCGGGTCACGTAAAGCTCCTTTCTGCCCAGGTCCACGATCACGATGGCAAACATCCCGTTCAGGCGGTGCAGCATGCCCTCGAAGCCGTACTTCAGGTAGAGGGCCAGTACGATCTCCGTATCGCTGGTGCTTTTAAAGCGGTAACCCCAGGCTTCCAGTTCCTCCTGGAAATCAAACGCGTTGTAGATCTCCCCGTTCAGGGTCAGAAGCACCTTCTCATCGGGACTGGCCATGGGCTGGTGCCCGTTCCGGGAAAGATCCAGGATGCTGAGCCGGTTGAATCCCAGGATCCCGTCAAATCCCGGATCGACCGGGCGGGGCGCCTCCAGCTCAAGCTCCCGGGAAACCCCTGTGCGGAGGTTAAAGGCCCTGATACCCGAATCATCGGGTCCCCGGTGCTTCTGGACCTTCAGCATGTCCAGGATGTTTGAGGAGTCCTTCAGGGGCCGTCCATCCAGTTCAATGTATCCCGTAATTCCGCACATAAACCCTTATTCGTTTTGTTTAAGCATCTGCAGGATAACCTCCCGGTGCGATTCGCAGCGGATCAGGTTCAGATAGAGCAGCCGTTTCCTCCGGGAAATCAGCCTGGGGAAGAGTCCCCGTTTCCTCAGTGCAGTCAGGAACCTGCCAAAATAGGGTTCCAGGAAGGCGTCATACATGGGGAACACCTTTTCACAGTAGGCCTGGAAGCGGACTTCCAGCTGCGCATCATCCGCAATGATCCTGTTCAGTCCATCCAGCTGCTGTTCAAAAGTCACCCGCTCGCTCTCACTGAGGCGGAATACGCCCGCATGTTCCCCGCACTGCTTCAGGGGAATGATCTCAAATTCCACGGTATCCGACAGCGTGAGCCGTACCATGTATCCCCTGTTCCAGTCGCCATCCACCTTTCCGGGCCAGTCATAGAGGAAATTGCCCAGTCCGTAGAAGATGGGTCTGGATTGGTAGGTCTCATACCCGGAGAACACATGTGTATGATGGCTTACCACCGCATCCGCCCCCAGATCGATCAGGCTCCGGTAAAGCCGTCTGGTGCGGGGAGAGGGCAGTTCATAGAACTCGTTCCCCCCGTGAACGATCACCACCAGGTAATCATGATCCTTCCGGGCGGCCGGGATCTCCTGAACGAAGCGCACCGGATCCAGGGGATTGCAGTGATAGCTTCCGTCAGGGGCGGACAGGAACTCGTTATCGGCATAGTTCAGGATGGCCAGGCTCTTTCCGTCCAGCCGCGTGGAGAAGGGCCGGGCGGCCTCTTCCGGGGTCGGACCGATCCCTACGGTCGGTATGCCCCGTTCCTTAAGCAGATCCAGGGTCTCCCGGATCCCTTCGGATCCGTAGTCCATGACATGATTGTTGGCCATGGCCGCCAGGTGGATGCCGGCATGCTCCAGCAGGCGGACGGTGTCCGGGTGGGCCTTCTGGTGCGGACCGGTTTTCCGGCGGGCCGACTCCGAGAGGGTCAGCGGGCATTCCAGATCGACCACGTTCAGGTCACTCTCCCCGAACAGGTCCGTGAATTCACTCAGGAGCGGCTCCACCTCCTGTTTCCGGGCCGCCTCCTCCACCCGGTTAATGGGACAAAAATCGCCTGTCAGCAGTATTTTCATTGGTCCTGGTCTTCTGCAATAAGATCCCCCAGCTGGTCCGAGGATATAAATTCCACATCGGGCCACTGCTTCAGAATGCGGGAGAGCAGCTCATCCAGCAGCTTCAGGTTGCGCTCCCGGTTCAGCGCATCCAGTGAACCCATAAAATTAATACGGTGACTCCCGATGATCGCCGGCTTGTGCCACCGGAACGCAATCTGTATCCGGTTGAGCACCTCCTCTACCAGGTCCGGACGCCTGTTCAGTGCGGGCTCGAAAAAGCCGTTCCGGATCAGGAAGTACTGCCCGAATTCATTCCGGTTCCCCAGGAAGTGCAGTTTGGAACGGTAATTTCCGAACGTTCCCGTGGGGATCAGCTGTTTCACCAGGCCCTGGATATAGCGAACGCCTCCCTGGTGCAAGGTCTCCTCCACCTCGCTGTTCCAGGTATAGCAGGGGGGGATGAAGGACCTGGACCGGAACCCGAATATCTTTTCAAACAGATCCAGCCCCTCGCGAAGTCCCTCCTTCATCTTCAGCAGGTCCTCCGGGCCGTTGTAATCCAGTACCTCCATGAAATTATAATCCCCGTCACCCGAGAAGGTGGTTTCATGGTCAAAGGTAAACATCATCCCGTCACTTTTCCGGGCGAGCGCTTCCATCCACCGGACCACGTTCACGTGCTCGCGGCCATGAAACTGCGGATGGAACAATCCGGATG
>CAYRLP010000470.1:0-3249 GCA_964424935.1 uncultured Bacteroides sp. | reverse complement strand
CCCCCTGATTGGTCATCAGTCCCCAGCCGTAATCGGCCAGCCAGAGGCTTCCCTGTACATCCAGGGCGGCTGAACGGGGACTGGAACTGTATAATTGCTGAACAATAAGAAAATCATCGTTTATCAGATGCACCGCCGTATCGTCCACCAGGGTCAGGTATTCGCCCCGGTTCAGTATCTCGTAACAGAGATTCCCTGTGAAATAAGGATAGCTGCTCCATCCGGAACCTCCGCTGTAATAGACCTGATCCTGCTGGTCTGCCGGATCATCCCAGGAAGCAAACAGATAATCCTTGAAAAAGGCAATGGTACCGAAGGCCCCTGCCGAACCCGGAATGTCCGTGATCGTTTCCCAGGCATTGTAATCGACCAGGAAGGGATCTGACAGCAGGCCTTTACGGATCCCCTGGTCGGTAGCCGCGTAAAGATAGGTCCCGTCGGAGGTCACCTGGTTCACCTTCAGGGCCTGGCCATTATCGCCGATCAGGTAGGTCTCGCTGATCTCGTTTTTTTCCAGGTTCAATACCACAATTCCGAAACCGGTGGAAAGGTAGGCCGTGTTTCCCAGGAAATATATATCATAGATAGATTTGTCCCCTGTAATCTGCTTTTTCATGATGTCGGGCAGATTCATCACCACCCCGTTCCGGATAATGTCCAGGTTTGAATTCTCATATGCCAGGATCAGGGTTTCCAGTTCGCTGCTCCAGCGTATGGCCGAAACCCCGTTATCGGAGAGCCCGTCGATCTTGGAAATTTTTTCCACCAGATGATCCTCCAGGTTGTAATAAAACAACCCCCCGGTGGTGGAACAATAGACCCGGTCAGCGGTGGTCTCCACCAGCGAAGCGTACTGATACGGAAGATGGGTCCTCCACTGGCCCATGCTTATCTGACCCCTCAGGGGAACGAAGGAAAGCCAGGTCAGCACTCCGGTAAGGATCAAGAGCAGCCTGCGTTGCACATGAAATCGTTTCTTTAAATACGCAAATTCCCGGCACATATTACCTGCTTTTCAGAAATTCAACCAGCTGCTTCACGGCCCTGGCACGGTGACTGATCCGATTCTTCGTTGAAAGATCCATCTCCGCAAAGGTTATTTCAGACCCTGTGGGTTTAAAGACCGGATCATATCCGAATCCTCCTGAGCCCGAAGGGGTCATGGTAATAATCCCTTCCACCACTCCTTCAAACTGATACTCCTTCCCATCCAGAACCAGTGCAATAACCGTCCTGAACCGGGCTGTCCGCTTCTTCATCCCTTCCATCTGCAACAACAGCTTCCGGATGTTCCCAGCCACCGGTTCCATGTCCGGGAAGGTGGGGCTTCCCACCCTGGAATACCTGGCCGAATAAACTCCCGGGGCTCCGTGGAGCGCGTCCACTTCCAGCCCTGTATCGTCAGCAAAACAGTTCAGCCCCGACCGGTCATGGATGTACCAGGCCTTCTGGGAAGCGTTCTCTTCCAGGGTCTGATGATCTTCCGGAATATCCTCATCCAGTTGCAGGTCCTTTAATCCAAGCAATTGATAGTCCTCTCCGAGCAGGGCACCGATTTCCTCCAGCTTGTGCAGGTTATTGGTGGCAAAAACCAGTTTCATCATAAAAAAAAAGGCCGCTTGATGCGGCCTTGAATTTACATATTTTGATGATCTTATGCTCCACCTGTGGCACTGAATCCGCCTGAAAATTTGAGAGGCCTTGGATTCATGCACATCACCGGCAGGTTTTCGGGATTGGCAAGGATATACTGTTCCGGGGCTCCAAGCATGTAGTCTACCCACCGGATACCGCGGGTGGCCATGATAAGGATCAGGTCGGCTTCGTGTTCCCTGGCAAAATGAACGATCTCTTTATTAAATTTCTCCTTGCCCGATGCAGTTACAATTTCATACGCCACGTCGTGCCCTTTCAGGTAGGTTTCTACGTATCGGATGTTGGAGAGGATCTTCCGCTTGAATCCCTTGTCTCTCGCCCTGGATTTCAGAATGATGAATTTGGAACCGAAGTTCCTTGCCAAGTAGTATATCCAGTTGGCTTTTTCCTTGTTCTCCCCCTTAAAATCTATAGGCAGCAGAATGGTATCAAATTTCTCCTTGACCGGTTTACCCTGAACCACAAGAAACGGTATACGGGATGAAACTACCACCTTCAGCGCCCTGCTTCCAAAAAGCTTCTGTGCACCCTTCATTCCATGGGTCCCCATAACAATCATTTCAGCCTTCAACTCCTTTGCCTTCTCTCCGATCGCATGGAAAATGGATCCGCGGATCACTTCAAAATGTGGTTTTTTCCCGTACTCACTCCCTAATTTTTCAACAGAGGCCTCCAGTTTGCTGTTTTTTGAAGCCCTATCGCCCTCTTCATGCACAACATGCAGAAGAAGGATGTCCCTGTTCACCGCTTTGGAGATATTTACAGCATGCTGAAAAGCGTTCTCAGCCACCTGTGAGAAATCCCACGGTACGATAATAGGCCTTTCTAACTGTTCCATAAATATCCTGATGTTTAGTTAGCAATCTTTGGTAAATATATATTTTTACTTTTGGTATTGTCTTACGATGGAATACGGGCCTTAGTTACACAAGTTATGAATTTATTCATCAAGTCATACAGGACCTGCTTGGTTTTTTTTCTTCTCATCGCTTGTGTATCCGGTATCAAATCAGGCTTTGCGCAAGATGGCAGGCTTCGTATGGTCCCCTGGATCCAGGAAGTGGTACTTCCCGAAGCATTCCGGGAGATTCCCAATGAGACATTCTTCATTGACCGGGAGGAAATCCTGTATATCGGCAAGAAAAGCGGGCTTAATATTATTCAAGGATCCCGGGTTATCCACCTGCCTATGCCGGGTCCCGTTTATGCTGCAGAAAAAGGGGCCGACACCCTGTTTTACGCTGCTGAGAACGATCTTGGATTCCTGATTAAAGAGGAAGGTGGAACGTTCCGGACAGTTTCGCGGCATCACCTGCTTCCGGTTTCACAACGGGCATTTATTCCAACAGGTATTTATAACCGGTCCGGGACCGGCTTCATTTACACGGACCGCGGGGTTTATCTTCTCTCAAGAACCGAAATTAGATGCCTGACCAGCAAGAATGCCGCACCGGAGCAACCGCCTGTTGATACAGTAAGAATCCGGAGACTCCTTGAGCTTGTAGGGAACCAGATCGGAATTCCGGTTAACGGGATCAGGCAGATCTATATCCGGGACGAATCCGAGATCTGGATCCTCGGAGCACATACACT
>CAYRLP010000469.1:0-3252 GCA_964424935.1 uncultured Bacteroides sp. | reverse complement strand
GGTAAAACCAGATGCCAAGGGGCCCACCCTCGGCAAACTGATCCTGGAGCGCCTCACAGAATTAAAAAACCCCCCGTCCCAGGTTGCCATTGACTACCTGAAACAGGAGGTGAAAAATCTATTCTTTTAATAAATCGGTCCAACTCGGTTTGAAGAACAGGGAATCCCTTGCTTCATAGGATGCATTAAAGCCTTTCATTATTCCCTTGTCATTCTTGGTTTGTCCCCACTCCATGTAATCAGCGGAGATGTTTACCCCGGCTTTTACCAACTGGTACCTGAAGTTTTTCATCTCATAATGATCCAAGGGTTCCGGCTCTACCTGATGCAGGTCGTAGGTATCCAGGCTCCCTTCCATTGCGGCGATAATATTTGTTTTCAGATCATGGGTGGCCAAAGGGGAGCGGAGTATGGCATAGGAGCTTTCATCCGTACGCAAAAGAATGAATGCATCTTTCAGGGTCACTACCTTATTCTCATCGATTGAATTCGTAGATCCCATCTCGAAAATAAATTCAAAATTATTGTAGGCCCTCGGGGTGATTCCGTGCTTTTCCAGAATCGGTTTCCACCAGTCGTTAGCATAGAATTCCAAAGAGGCTGCAGGATCTGCACCTGATTCCTGTTCAACTTCGCAAAAAGATAGCACCATCCCCAGAATAAGGAAAAGGGGAAGCGTTGCGATTTTTCCAAATACGGAGTTCTTCCTATGATTAGTTTTGTCCATCATAGTAATTCTTTTTAATGTGTGTGAATTTTTAAAGTCACTGGCCAGACTATTGGTTTGATTGGCTAATTCCATGTTCACCAGCAATAGCTGGTAGGTATCCCTATCGCTGGTTTCCAGCACTTGTTCGTCAGCCAGATATTCGTGATTTATACGTGCCGCCCTTGCCATGAGCCATGTAAATGGGTTGTACCATTGAATCACTTTTATGAATTCGGCAAACAGGATGTCTGCTGAGTGAGCCTGTTGACAGTGCACAGCCTCGTGAAGAAGCAGTTCTTCCAGATGTTCACCAGATTCATAGGTTTTACGGTTCATGAATATGCGACGAAAGAACGAATAGGGCAGGCCTTTTTCATCTGTAAGGATCACAGGTCCGAATGGTCCGCGCACCGCGCTTCCCTGCTTTGTTTTGAGAATGAGCCGGATGACATTCACTGAATAGCGTAACAACATGATGCCCACACCCGTCAGGTAGATCAGCATGAACACGGAAACCGGTGAACCGGTGTGTCCGGTGCCTTCGACGGATCCGTCTCCGTTCAGGGCCAGAAGGGTGTAAAACTCTCCCTCCGTCACGCTGGATGCCAGAGGGATCCTGCTATGAAACTCAAACTTCAGAAAAGGGATCACCAGAGAGATAAGGAGGGCCGCCAGGAGGTAGAAACGGACATATCTGAAGGAACGGCCCCATTTCAGGAATAGATAATACAAACCATAGGAGAAGCCCAGGAAAACAGTCGATTCAACTACATAAGATAATAGATCCATCTATTGCCGTTTTTTAATTCGTTCTTCGATTTCAGTCTTAAGTGCTTCCAACTCTTCAACACTCATATTACTCTCCCTGGTAAAAAAGGAGGCAAACTGGGATGCGGAATCATTGAAAAAATCTTTGACCACGGCTGAAAGATGCTTTGAGAAATACGCTTCTTTCATAACAAGGGGAAAATATTCCCGGTTATTTCCATGTTGATTAAAACCAACAAATCCTTTCTGAATCATCCGTTTCAGGAGAGTAGCCAAAGTAGTCGGCTTGGGTTTTGGTTCTGGGTATACATCAAGAATATCTTTCATATAAGCTTTCTCCAGGTTCCAGAGATGCTTCATAACCTGTTCCTCGGCTTGTGTTAACAACATAATTCTACAATAATCGATTTATTTCTACAAATGTAGAACATAATATTTAATTTGTCAATACCTGTGATAAAAAAATTCCCTGCTCCGGAAACCGGGACAGGGAAATAACTGATTTTAAATAGCGAATCTATTTAATCAGATCCACGCTGCGTTTTACAAATTCAGCTAGGTCCTCACCTTTCAGCTGGTTATTGGACAGCAGCGCCAGGTCGATCAGCTGTTTCACCAGCTTCTGGCTCTTCCCGTGCTTCTTCAGCATATCAATGCGCTTATCTTCCAGTTCACTCAGCTTCTTGTTAACGGTTTCCATCTGGTCCTTTTCACTCTGCGGTATCTCCTCTTCCTTCTTTCCTTCCTTGGCCTTTTCCAGCAGTTGTTGTTCTTCCGACAGGCTGCCCTTTTCGGCACGCAGTTCTTCCAGTTTCTTCCCCAATTTTTTCTCCGTTTGCTCCGCTATCCTGTTCACCAGTGGATGGTTGGCATTGACCACCAGGTTGTAGGAGTCCGGGAAATTCCCGTACATGGATGCCTGTCCGCTCAACTCCTGCATATCCTTCATGCGGCGCATGAATTCGCTCTGGGTAATCATGACAGGCTGGTCCTCCTCCGAAAGTGATTCATAGCTGACAAAGTAATTCATCTCCTTTCCGGGCAGGTGTGCCTGGAACACCGGTGTCAGATCCGTCTTTTGCTGATCGCTCAGTTTGGAGTCCCTGGTCTCTTCCTTCTCGATCAGTTTGTCAATAATCTCCGAGTCGACCCGTGCAAACCTTGAATCCTTCAGCTTGGTTTCCATGTGATTCAGAAAATGGGTGTCAAGCTGGCCATCCATCAGCAGCACATCATACCCTTTGGCTCTTGCAGCCTGGATGTAGCTGAACTGTTCCTCCTTCTCAGTCGCATAAAGGTATACCAGTGTTTTGTTCTTATCCGTCTGGTTCTCCTTGATCAACTCTTCATATTCCTTCAGTGTAAAATATTTGCCCTCCACATTTTTAAGCAGGGCAAATTTTTCAGCGCGATCATGGAATTTCTCATCCGACAACATGCCGTATTCGATGAACAGTTTCAGGTCGTCCCATTTCTTTTCAAACTGTTCCCGGTCGTTCTTAAAGATCTCCTCCAGCCGGTCGGCTACCTTTTTGGTAATGTGCGACGAGATCTTCTTTACGTTGGAATCACTCTGCAGGTAACTCCTGGATACATTCAAAGGAATATCGGGTGAATCCAGTACCCCATGCAGCAGGGTGAGGAACTCCGGCACTATCCCTTCCACCGAATCGGTCACAAACACCTGGTTGCAATAGAGCTGTATCTTGTTTTTCTGGATCTCGATGTTGTTCTTGATCCTTGGAAAATAGAGAATCCCTGTAAGGGTGAACGGG
>CAYRLP010000468.1:2063-3254 GCA_964424935.1 uncultured Bacteroides sp. | reverse complement strand
GTGTGGTTCATGACGAACGGATCATTGAGGGCCTGATCGGTGGTCAGGGCCCCCCTTTGAAATGAGTTATAGGCATAGTTCTGGTCCTGCCAGCCCGTAATGAATGCCCAACCCGGCTCCATCTGTCCGCCCGCCATATGGGTCCCGAATCCAAAGCGGTCTATTCCGTAATTATACCCGGGTAACAGGGTTCCTCCGCTTCTCGAATAGGTCAGGTTCAGTGTCCGGACACTCATCAGGATCCGTACGGTGGATTCAGCGATAAAGATCAGGGGACTTTCCCCCTTTTCGACGGTCCCCGTTACGGTCACCCGGGCGTTGCGTACGGCCTTCTCCGAAGTGACCCTGATCCGATTGTTGCTGAGGATCTCCATTTCCACATCCACGGGCTGATTATTCTCATCAAAGACCTCCACGGTGACGTTCTCGGTTTTCAGGTTATGGACCACGTAGCGGGCACGGCCTTCCCGGAGGTAGATATTGTCATCGGAAAAGGTCTTGGTTTTGATCCGGGTTTCCGTCTCCCTGGACCGGGTCTGGGCACTCCGATACTTGTTGTTGATATCTTTAAGAAAGCCCACCTTATTGTAGAGATTCACAAAATTCAGTTGTCCGTTCAGCTGGATGGTATTGGAATTCTTAATGGTATTTCCCAGATCGATAGGCCCGTAGAGCGGATCGTCCGGAATGATTGGACCCACATCCCAGCCATAGGTCCCCCCGTAACGGGCATTGGCGGAGGTCCAGTCCAGCAGGGGAATCTTGTTGATAGGAAGGGTGTAGGAGGCATCGAACTGGTGGTAATAACTGGTGGAACGTCCGAAGTTCAGGATGGTGTCCCGGAGGGCTGCCCATTCATAGTCATGCCTCCAGCGCCCGGCCGGTTCATCGATCCTGGCATTGGTGGTGGAAGAAAAGTCAAAGCGGAGGTTCCGTGTGATATCAAATTTCAGGTCAAAAAAGCGGTTCCAGAAGAAATCTTTCTTGAAGGTGGGTTCCACATAATAATCCGGATTATTGATGTTCCGGACCTCTTTCTCCAGGTAATACCGGTCCATATCCGTGCGGAAGGAAACCCTGGACGGGGTCACATTGAAATTGAAATCCTTAATCAGCCGGAGCCATTGCGAGTTCATCCACTTCACCGATTTGAAGGGCTGCACATTCTTGGGTCTGCCATTGAAATTATAG
>CAYRLP010000468.1:0-2053 GCA_964424935.1 uncultured Bacteroides sp. | reverse complement strand
TTGCTGGTATTGTAGTAATTGAGATTGGGATTCCGGCTTACCATCTCGTTCATGGAGAAGGAGGTGGACCAGTTGGACAGGCTGTAAAAATGCTTGGTGGTCCCTGCTTTGTTCATGCGCACGTTGGTCAGGGCAAAGGCTTTACGTTCCACAACATCCCTGGCATTGCGTATGATGGAATCACGCTCGGCCTTGGTCTCAGCCTCGTCAATGGCTTCTTTCAGAGGAATATCCGGGTCAAGCGGATTGTACTCCGGATTGACAATGGCTTTGGAATAGCTGACGAAAAGTGGGATATTGACCCCGCTCTCCTGTTTAAAGAACTTCCCCATCTGAAGATTGCTGGAAACATCATACTGGATGATCTGCTCCCGCTGCCGCTCCTGTACCTTCTGCTCAATGCTTCCATAACCCGGCTGACTGGTATTTCCGGCGACGGTGACATTTCCGAAATCGGCCAGTTTCAGGGTGGCCCTTCCCGTGGCCGCCCATCCCCCTTTTTCATTGAAATCGGTCAGCCGCAGCTCATTTAGCCAGATCTCCCCAGATTTGGGCAGCCCGTCATCCGGTCCGTAAGGATTGTTGCCCGCCTTGGGGTTTCGAACCCCGATCATAATGGTCCGTACGCTGCTCAGGTTCGGGTTACCGGTGACGGATATGCGGTTCCCTTTTTCATCCATTTCGGAATAGACCGTGGAGATGGTGACTTCGCTTTCCGGATCACTCATGGCCCGGTTCCGGGCCTGTTTCACCTCCTTGAACTGATCCAGTTCCACTTCAAACTGATTGGAAGACGGCCAGACGATCCGGCGGTCGTTTTCACTGTCGTTGTCGTATCTCCCGGGAGGGGTTAGTTCCAGGGGAACCTCATACTCATAGTAATTGTTTTTATAGTCGGTCCCCAGCCGGATAAAGGCTACCAGTTCATTATGTTCCAGCACCTCTCCGGGCAGGGCTTCCGCATGGGCCTCCATCCGGATCTTTTTATACTGCCGGATGTCCAGCTCCGTGTTCTTATAGGCGGCCCGGGCATCCCCGTCGGCCAGTTCGTTCACCTTCAACAGAATGGACTGTTCATTCAGTTGTCTGAGCTGTGGCTGCATGGGATCGATCTGACGTGTGAATCCCGGAGGCAGCACATAGTTGACCGGCTCCTTGCCCGCGTTCTCTTCTATATTGACCGCAGAAATGACCAGTGCTCCCAGGGGAGGTTCCACCCCGGTCCAATCCTCCCCGCCCTGCACCAGGGGAAGCTGGTAGCGCCTCCACTCACCCCGTACCAGGTCCAGCTTGGCAAAACGGAGGTAGGTGGTATCCTCGAATCCGGTCAGGAACATCCGCATGAACCGGATACTTTTGAAGTCGGTTATATCCCCTTCCACATCCTCGTATTCATAGATTGGGATCCGGAACTGATACCAGGTGACCTCGGCTTTCTCCCCGTTCTCGTAAGTGACCTGGTCAATCACCTTATCCACAATGTGGTTCCGCCCTACCTCCATCTCATTCCGGTTTATGTCCACCCGGTAAGAGTAATAGCTTTCCCCTTCACTGAGAGTGTTGTCCCGGTTGATGTCTTCAATATCAGGAAGGGAGGTACCGGAGGTGGGATAGGATTCCGGGTTGTCCAGATCGCTGGGTGAGTTTCCTTCCTGGTTGTTATACTTTTTATACCTGCTCAGAATATCAAGCCTGGCCGCATCGTGCTGCGTACTCCGGTAATACATATAGTCGTCGGACGAAGGATCTTCAAAAATCCTATTCCTGGCCTCCTGGCTCAAAAGCCCTGAATTGTAACGGTCTTCGATCTGGTTC
Organism: uncultured Bacteroides sp.; assembly: GCA_964424935.1. GTDB lineage: Bacteria > Bacteroidota > Bacteroidia > Bacteroidales. The sequence goes on along the minus strand of CAYRLP010000468.1, from coordinate 238 downwards.
AGGTAATCACCGGGCTCTCTGGAAAAGAAAGACACCTCATCACTGGAATACATGGAAGAGAGTCCGTCCAGTCCCACATCCTGGTATTTCCGGGTCTCATCGCCCGCGCTGAAACCGGGAACCAGGGACTGGGTGAGGGGGACGCGTCCCCAGACCGTGGTATCCACCTTTTCCACAATCTCGGAGGTAGGCAGCCCGTTCTCAAACACTTTCCGGGAATCCTTCAAAACGTCCTCGG
>CAYRLP010000467.1:0-3256 GCA_964424935.1 uncultured Bacteroides sp. | reverse complement strand
GAGAGAGGCTGGGAAAAAACCGGAGTAAGCAATCCACCTGCAAGGAATATAACTGAAACCCGGATTCTGCGTGCTATTCGTTTCATCATACTTAGTTTTAAACGGCGTCAAAAATAAAAAAAACCTAAATTTGCTATCATGTCTCCCGCATTCCAGTTCCCCAATCAGCCGCTCGCTGATCGCATGCGTCCGGGAAACCTGGACGACTTTATCGGACAGGATCATCTGGTAGGTCCCCGTGCGGTTATACGTAAGATGGTGCAATCAGGTTCGCTTAGTTCCTTTATTTTATGGGGTCCTCCCGGGGTAGGCAAAACCACACTGGCGCGGATTATCTCCGGGCAGCTTGACAGGCCTTTCTACAGCCTGAGTGCAGTACAATCGGGAGTGAAGGATGTAAGGGAGACCATCGAGAAAGCAAAAAAAAACCAGTTCTTTAACCGGCCCAATCCCATTCTGTTCATCGATGAGATCCACCGTTTTTCAAAATCACAGCAGGATTCCCTGCTGGGAGCTGTGGAACAGGGCATTGTAATCCTGATTGGCGCCACCACGGAAAATCCCTCTTTTGAGGTGATCTCCCCACTGCTTTCCCGTTGTCAGGTATATATTCTGAATCCCCTGTCCCGGGAGAACCTTCAAACCCTTCTGAAACGAGCCCTGGAAAAAGATCCCTATCTGAAAGAGCTTCAGATTGATATACGGGAGGACTCCGCCATGCTTCAATATTCAGGCGGGGATGCCCGAAAGCTGCTGAACACCCTGGAAGTGGTGGTTAAATCAGAGAGCTCGGGAACAGATTTCAGCCCAGACCGTATTATTGTGGTTACCGATCAGCTGGTGAAAGAGCGGCTGCAGGAAAATATGGCTCTCTATGACAAGAACGGAGAGATGCACTATGATATCATCTCCGCGTTCATCAAATCGGTCCGGGGAAGCGATCCGGATGCGGCCGTCTACTGGCTGGCCAGGATGCTCGCCGGAGGAGAGGATATCAAGTTTATCGCCCGCCGCCTGGTCATCCTTGCTTCTGAAGACATCGGCCTGGCCAACCCGAATGCTCTTCTGATGGCCACCAACTGCTTCCAGGCCGTACATATGATCGGGATGCCGGAAGCCCGCATTATCCTGTCTGAGACCGCTATCTACCTGGCTGCATCGCCAAAAAGCAATTCGGCCTATATGGCCATTAATCAGGCACTGCAGAACGTCGAACAAACTGGAAACCTCTCCGTACCGCTTCATTTGCGAAATGCACCCACACAACTGATGTCGGAGCTGGGATACGGGGAGGATTATAAATATGCACACGATTATACAGATCACTTTGTGAAGGAACACTACCTTCCGGAGGATCTGAAAACCTCTCAATTTTATCAGCCGGGAGAGAATGTACGGGAGGAGGAGATGCGCAAAAGGCTTGATATGTTGTGGAAAGAGATGAAAAACTATGGGAAGAAATAACAGAGTTGAACGAGTGATTCCTGCCATTCGGTACGGGGAAGGTGATGGCTTTCTGCTGATCGCCGGACCCTGCGTGGTGGAAGGAAGGGATATGGTGATGCACATTGCCGAACACATCCGGAACCTGACTGACAGATACAGGCTTCCCTTTGTGTTTAAAGCGTCCTACAGAAAGGCCAACCGCTCACGGATGGATTCCTTCACCGGGATTGGCGATCACGAGGCCCTGTCCATTCTGAAAGAGGCGGGAGATACCTTCGACCTTCCTGTGATCACCGACGTGCACAGTCCGGAGGAGGCGGGAACGGCTGCCGAGTACGTGTCCCTGCTTCAGGTCCCGGCCTTTCTCAGCCGGCAGACGGATCTTCTGGTAGCCTGTGCAAGGACCGGCTGTCCCGTATCCATAAAGAAAGGACAGTTTGCTTCCCCGGATTCCATGAAATTTGCCGTAGATAAGGTGGAAGAAGCAGGGAACAACCGCATATTGATTACGGAACGGGGCACCACCTTCGGTTACCAGGATCTGGTAGTAGATTTCAGGGGGATCCCTGAAATGCAGCAATTCGGGTATCCGGTCATTCTGGATGTAACCCACTCCCTGCAACAGCCCAACCAGGCCGGAGGAGTAACAGGCGGAAGACCTGATATGATAGAAAATCTGGCAAAAGCTGGAATCGCAGTCGGTGCCGACGGGATCTTCCTGGAAACCCATCCCGACCCTGCCAGTGCGAAGTCGGACGGGGCCAACATGCTACCGCTCGACCAGCTGGACCGGCTGCTCCGAAAACTGACCCAGCTTAGAGAAGTGGCATTAAATATGTAATTTTGATAGACTAAATATTAAATCGATGCGCAGACTGACTTTTTCTTTCATCCTGGCAATTACTGCCTGCTCCTTCATATGGGCCCAGGACCTGGACAAGATATTGAGTGACCACTTCAGGGCATCGGCCCAGGATAAAAAGTCCGGGATTTCCACCATGACCACCAAAGGTCAAAACGGCGTGGCCGCAATGGGAATAGAGATGGGATTCACCCTCTATCAGACCAGACCCGCCAAACTCCGGGTTGAAGCGGATTTCGCAGGATCCAAAATTATCCAGACCTTCAACGGGACCACCGGGTGGACCTATGCCCCGCTGATGGGGATTACCGAGCCACAGGAGCTGGGAAATAACGATATAAGGGTTATGCTGAACCAGGTTGAAATGGACAGCCCCCTGTGGGATTATAAAGCGAAGGGGAAAACCGTAGAGTTGCTCGGCTCATCTGACGATGGAAAGGCCTATATGATCAGAGTCGTATCGGCGAAAGGAGATGAATCCACCCTGTATATCGACAAGGAGACCTCCCTGATTTCGAAGCTGGTTGTCACACAGATGGCCAATGGGCTGGAATCGAAGATGGAAACCGATATGTTGGACTACCGGAAAGTGGAAGGGATCCCGGTCCCGTACAACATCGTGAGCAAGATGGGTGGCGTCACGGTAAATACCATTACCGTAGAATCTGTCGAATTCAACAATAAACTGGATCCGGCACTTTTTGAGAAGCCTGTCGTTCAGTAGAAAAAGCAGTAGTTGTTAAGCCAGGTTCTGTATCCTGCAAAGGCAGGATCCCTGTCATTTTTCTAAGCGGCCTACCCCCCGGCAGAAGCGGGTAGCTTTTATAACGCCGGTATACATGGCCTTTCAGCCCGCAGGACAAACGGCTGCAACGGTTACCCGTCACACCGGTGGGCTCTTACCCCACCTTCTCACCCTTACCCCCGCAGGAGGCGGTTGTTTTCTTC
>CAYRLP010000466.1:0-3265 GCA_964424935.1 uncultured Bacteroides sp. | reverse complement strand
AATCTGCCGGATCTGTTGGACCACGGCTGCGATCCCGTCCACATTATGAGCCGTGTCGCAGATGCTTCGCGGATTGGTGCCCACGGTCTGCCACCTTCCAAGGATCCCTGTGGATTGAATGACGGTGGAAAATCCCTCCAGGATCATGGAATCGCCGATCTCCCAGTTCAGCTTCTGCAGTTGTTCCAGGGCAACCAGTGCGGTAATTATGTTCTCCTGCTGATAGGTTCCGGTGAGCTCGCAGGGGATCGTCCGGCCAGACGGATCTCCCGGTGCGCCGATCCGTACCTGCATGACCCCGTCGCTGTCCAGGGTGCTGAACCTGGCCTCGTACAGGTGGTCGGCAGCGATGATGGGTGCGTTGCGTTCACGGGCCATGGAATAGAGGACCTCATCGCTTACCGGCCGGGACCGTCCGATGATCAGCGGCACCTTCTCCTTGATAATTCCACCTTTCTCACGCGCTATGGATGCAGGATGGGTTCCCAGGAACTCGGTATGGTCCAGGGAAATATTGGTGATGATGGAAAGAACCGGATGGATGATATTGGTGGAATCGAGCCGCCCCCCCATACCGGTCTCGATGACGGCCACATCCACCTGCTGCCTGGCAAACCAGTCAAAGGCCATGGCCACGGTCATCTCGAAGAAGGAAGGCTTAACTTCCCTGATTATTTCATGGTTCTCCGATACAAAGGCACTGACTTCCTTCTCCGGGACCGGCTGTCCGTCTATTTTGATCCGTTCCCTGAAATCGAGCAGGTGCGGTGAGGTGTAGAGTCCGGTCCGCATTCCGGAGGCCTGCAGTGCAGAAGCGATCAGGTGGCTCACGGAACCCTTGCCATTGGTACCGGCCACATGAATGGTGGGGTAATGTCTGTGCGGATGGCCGAACCACTCATCCAGTCTGAGTGTGTGATCCAGGGTATTCTTGTAGGCTGCCTTCCCCTGTCTCTGGTACATGGGAAGGGAAGCAAAGAGAAAATCGATGGCTTCCTGGTAGGTCATTCCTGAAAAAAAGCTTGTTTCCAGCCATTATGTCTCACCTTATGGGCATGGAACCTTTCCGGCCTGGGTTTATGCTCATCGGGGTAACCCATGGCCACCATGGCGAATGGCAGGATGTGGGAAGGAAGGTGCAACAGCCTGGAAAAGGATAACTTGCGTTCTTCCCTGGGGTGAAGTCCGACCCAGCAGGTCCCGATTCCCAGGAGCTGTGCGGCCAGAATCAGGTTTTGCGTGGCCGCCCCGCAGTCGACCACCCAGTAACCGTCGTCGTGCTGTAGCTGCTCATCACCGCAGACCACCACGGCATGGGATGCCGTTTGCAGCATCCGGGCATGCGGATGGATCTCCATGATATTCTCCATCAGACCGGGGTCGTCGATGACCACAAAATGCCAGGGCTGCCTGTTTACCGCTGACGGGGCATACATGGCGGCCGTCAGGATGGCTTTCAGCTGATCGAGTTCAATTTTCCTGCCGGTGAACCTCCGGATGCTTCTGCGGTCCAGTATAAAGTTCAATTTCTCCATATTCTTGACGGTTCATAAATATGTGTAAAACTAGGGTCAATGTGAATAATTTGATGGCTCAGAGGGTGCAAAAAATCCTATTTTTGGTGCCAGGTACCGTAGTTCTTTATTCGATTCTTGCAAGATATAAAGTTAGCGTAAAGAGAGGGGATATATGGCGACAGCCGAGAAAAAAAATCGCAAGATCTTCGTTCTGGACACCAACGTCCTGCTTCACGATTACAAAAGCATCCACAATTTTGACGAGCATGATATCGTGGTGCCCATCACTGTTCTGGAGGAACTGGACAAGTTTAAAAGAGGGAACGATATCATCAATTACCATGCCCGGGAATTCACAAGGGAACTGGATAAGCTGAGCGGTGACAAGCTGTTCAACGGAGGCCTCTCCCTGGGCAAGGGAAAGGGGAAGCTCAGCATCTGTACGGGACAGAAAGCTTCGGAACAGTTAATGGCTTCCTTTCCCGAGAACACCCCGGACCACCGGATCCTTGCCATTGCAGAGTACCTGCACCGGGAGCAGGGGGGGAGCCGGCCCGTCATCCTGATCACCAAGGACATCAACCTGAGGATGAAAGCCAAATCGCTGGGGATCATGGCGCAGGATTACCACAGTGACTGGGTGCAGAACATCGAAGATATCTATGAAAATGTAAAATCCAGGGAGGTTACTGACGAGACGGTCATATCGGATATGTACGAGTCCATGGAGGGAGTCGCAGTTAGGCGGTTCGGTCTGGATAAACCTCCGCTGGCCCACCAGTACTTTATTTTCAGGAATAATTCAAAGAGCGGTCTGGGTCACTATGATCCCTTCAATAAGGTGGTGACCCGGGTGGAGAAGACCCGTACCTACGGTATCGATCCCCGTAATGCGGAACAGACCTTCGCTCTGGATGCCCTGCTCCGGCCCGAAGTGCAGCTGGTCGCCCTTACCGGCAAAGCGGGTACGGGAAAAACCCTCCTGGCACTGGCTGCAGCCATACACCAGCGAAAAATGTACACACAGATCTTTCTGGCCAGGCCCATTATACCCCTGGGGAACAGGGATATAGGTTACCTGCCAGGCGATGTGGATGAAAAAATAGGTCCCTACATGCAGCCGCTTTTCGATAATCTCTCGGTCATCAAACAGAAGTTCAAGCTGCAAAGCAAGGAGCATTCGCGCATCGAGGAGATGCAACAGACCGAGAAACTGGTGATCACGCCCCTTGCCTATATCCGCGGGAGAAGCCTGTCCAGGGTCTTTTTCATTGTAGACGAGGCACAGAACCTGACCCCTCATGAGGTAAAAACCATTATCACACGGGCTGGAGAGGGCACCAAGATGGTCTTCACCGGGGATATTCAGCAGATCGATTCCCCCTACCTGGATACCAAATCGAACGGGCTGACCTACCTGGCCGACCGCATGAAGGGGCAGGATATCTTTGCACACGTCCACCTGGTGAAGGGGGAACGCAGCTACCTGGCCGACCTGGCCAGCAACCTGCTCTGACCCGGATCCCTTATCTGAATACTAAGGAAAGAAGACTATATATTATACGGCACGGGAAGTCCAGCTGGGAGCATGTTGGACTGGATGATATTGACCGCCCCCTGGCGGAACGGGGGATACGAAACGCAGGGGAGATGGCCCGGCGCCTGCTGGAAAAAGGACAAATCCCCCAGCTCATCCTCACCAGTCCGGCCAACCGGGCACTGAATACTGCTCTGATTATGTCGAAGAT
>CAYRLP010000465.1:0-3271 GCA_964424935.1 uncultured Bacteroides sp. | reverse complement strand
GAATGATGCAGGTGAGGTAGTAAGTGTCAATCCGGTGCCCGATTCATCCAGGGTCATGCCCTACTGGCTGATGTCTACTTACCTGGTACTCACCTTTGCCGAGCTTTTCCTGAGCCCCATGGGACTTTCTTTTGTCTCCAAGGTGGCCCCGGTGCGTTTCCAGGGAGTTATGCAGGGGGGATGGCTGCTGGCCACTGCCGTTGGAAACAAGCTCCTCTTTATCGGAAGCTTTTTCTGGGATAGAATTCAGTTATGGCAACTCTGGGGGATCTTCGTGGTTACCTGCTTGCTTTCGGCTGCCTTTATATTCTCCATCCTGAAAAGGCTGGAGCGGGCAACCCGGTAGCCAGGGCAGCCTGTCCGGGCACCAGCCGGGACCTGTCGTTTACTTGTTTCGGAACAGGTTCCGGACGTTTTCAGGATTTCCGTCAGTTTCAGCGGGCTTCAGCTCAAGGAGTCCTGAAATAATCCCATAGACCTCCACATTGGAAAAGGGAGGGGAACGGTAGTTTTCCTTGAAGGCAGGGCCCTCTGCATAAAAGATGGTATTCATCTTCGAATATGCATTGTCATACCCGTGCGCCCCTCCCGTGTAACCGGACGGATCCGCCCTGGTACCAATGCTCCACGTGCTGTCGGCAACCACGACCATCCCCGGAAATCTGGAACTGGTCCCGTAGTGGAGCCTTTGAGGAATATCCTCCTTTTTCCATGCATGGAGGCCCTCTATCCCATCCAGAACGGCAAAGAGGGAATCGGCACAACCCTCGGCGGGTTCAATCAGGTAGACCGGATTTCCTCCGACCAACCGGTTGGTCCATTCTTCCCTGAGGTAATCCTGCAGATTAATATACCGTTCGGGCGAGATGGGTGCCATCCCGTGGTCCGAAAGTACAATCAGATTGACCCGCTCTCCGTATTCCAGTTTTGAGATCTCGCTCCGGATGTATCCCAGTACAGAATCCACGGAACTCACCACCCGTCCGGTTTCGGGGTGCTCCGGTCCGTAGTGGTGCCCGGTGCCATCGGGTTCATCAAAGTACAGAAAAATAAGTCGGGGACGCTTTTCGGGCGGCAGTTTCAGCCATTGAATGACCTGGTCTACCCGGGAAAGATAAGGAACCTGCTCATCGTAAGGATACCAGTAGGATGGTTCGGTTCCCTCAATGGCCGCTTCGCTCCCCACCCAGAAATAGGAGGCTGTCTTCACCCCCTGTGTCTCGGCCGTTACCCAGATGGGTTCGCCGAAATAAGCATCCGGATTCGTAACCATAGCCTGGTCCCCGATGCGGTAGATCCCCTGCAGATCCGGGGCGTAAAAACTGTTGTTGATAATCCCGTGATGATCCGGATAGAGCCCGGTGGCCAGCGTATAGTGATTGGGGAAGGTTTTTGTCGGAAAGGAGGATATAAGGTATTCGGCTTTCACACCCTCCTGCGCCATTCTGTCGAAATTGGGGGTGAGGTAGAGATCCGGATAATCCCACCTGAATCCGTCAAAGGAGACCACCACCACATAGCTGTCTATACTTCCTTCCTGGTATTTTCTGCACGCACTCAGCCCGGCCAGTATAAGCACAGCCAGAACAACGCAAATTTTTCTAATCATGTATTGCCCCATATTTGTTCACCTGCTTCACCGTTCCAGGTAAAGGAACCTCCTCCTGGATCTGTCTTCCAGGGGGCGAAAGTAATACTGTCTTGCTGGCAGCGGAGGAACCTCAAAGGGCCGAATGCTCTTATCCGGCATGAAACGGTAAAACTTGATACGCTTGTTTTCAAACCCTCCCCTATCCCCGAAGCGGCTGAACTGGTACGCATCCTGGACCAGTCCGGGCCGGTAATCTTCCAGGGATTGATAGAAGCGTCGCCCGTAGATTCTCATGGCGTTCAGAAAATACAGGGTCATATCGTGTCCAAGTATGCCATAATTCATGCCCTTGCTGGAGTTTATGGTAGGTTCACTGTAAAAGTGTTCCCTGAACTGTTTCAGAAAATACTCCACCCCGGGGTCATTATAATCCACCCAGAAAGAGTTGTAGAACATAAGCTTGAGCTTATGGAATTCCCCTAAATCAATGTGTGAAAACTCCGGCCAGTAAGGCCCGCCCAGCACTTCGATATCGTAGTGTTTCAGTTGGTGATACAGTGAAGATGTCACAGTGCTAGCCAGCGCTTCATCGGCCGTCGGGACCACCACCAGGTTCTTCTTATCGGGCGAGAGCGATTGAATCAGTTCATCGGTCCTGTTCAGCTCTGGAATAACCTCCTTGAAAACCACAGGTTCTGAAGGGTGGTAATCATCAAATCCGTCAAAGATCAGCTGCTTAAAGTAGTCATGCTTTTCCAGATTAAGTGAATCCTCCTGCCTGACATATACGATGTTGTAGGTATGCTTGCTGGCCACCAGTTTGGCAGCCTCCCGGTAACCCTCCTCCAGGGATGGGCTGACCTGAAAGAGGTAGGGATTGTCACGGATCAGGTCCAGTTCTTCGTAAAAAGGTGTAATCAGAGGGATCCGGTGGTCCCTCGCATAGCCGGAAACAAGCTCCAGGACATAGTCATGGAACGGTCCGATAAACAGGTCGAAATCTTCCAGGTCATTGGTCTCCAGCAGGTAGCTTGTATAGGTCATGCTCTTCCGGGTATCGAAATAACGGACATCCAGCCTCATTCCCTGCTGACGCATGGAATCGATGGCAAGCAGGGTTCCCTGAAAGAATTCCAGGAAATTCACCGACTGAGGGATTTTCTCTTCCACCAGGTAGCGTTCGATTATCCGGTTTCTCCGGGTGGCTGATTCAATATTCTTGGTAAGGGAATCCAGCGGTTCCATCTCCTGAAAATCAAAGGGAATAAAAAAGGCCACCCGGTAGGTGCGGTTGCGGTTGGCAGGTTCCGGTTCCTCGTAATCCTCCATCCAGTCTTCCCTCTCATCAGAGATTACTTCCTCTTCCCTGGTTTCTTCTATATCCTGCTGTGGTTCAACCAATTGCGGGGAAGGAATTCGGATTGTCTGTCCCGTTTTAGGTCCCCCCCATCCCAGTTCCGGATTCACGGCCCTGATATCCTGTACGGTCACATGGTAATAACTGGCTATGGAATAGAGCGTCTCCCTTCTCTTCACTTTATGATAGATCAGTCCCTCTTCGTTATAGGCAGCTTCGGTCTCTTCCATCCCCTTCTCAGGAATCCGGAGATCCTGACCTGGCTGCAGGTTTTCCGGGCTAATTCCCGGGTTGGCATCCCTGAGCTCCTCTTCACTCAGACC
>CAYRLP010000464.1:0-3282 GCA_964424935.1 uncultured Bacteroides sp. | reverse complement strand
GTACAGCATCCCAGGCAATTTACCTTTTCCACCGTATAGGTTCCGGATTCGGTAGTATCCTCCTTTGCATCCAGTCCCAGCTCCCTTTTTACGGCATCATACACCTGCAGGGCTCCCTTGACATGGCAGGCCGTTCCCACGCACACCTTGATCATGTGCTTGCCGGCCGGTTTGAACCTGAACTGGTGGTAAAAGCTGGCAACCCCAACGATCTGTGCGGGGGTGATGTCGGAAATCTCACATACCCGGCGAAGTGCCTCCTCCGGCAGGTAGTTATACTTCTCCTGTATGGCCTGCAGCACCGGTATCACCGCACGCTGGCCACTTCCCTGCTCCTGTATAATGGCATCAATATCTTTCAGATCGATCTCCACGGTTTCCCTTTTCTAAATGCTGCCTGTTGTTCAGTTCACTATGCAATACAGGTTGCTCCACCCCCGGACGTAAATCGCTCCGTCGGCAAAGGCCGGTACGGCAAAGGATTCTTCACCCAGCTCCGGTTCCGCAAGGACCGTGCCCGATGCATCCGCCCTGAGGATGTGCATCACCCCGTCCATATCCATGATATAGAGCTTCCCGTCGGCGATCATGGGCGAGGAATAGAATCCATGATCAAACTCCTTTTCATACTTCTTTTCTCCGGTGAGGGCATCGTAACAGGCCAGTACTCCGTAACTGGTGGCCGTAAACAGCAGCCCGTTGTAGCAAACCGGACTGGATGCTTCGGCCAGGAACTCATCCTGCTGCCAGACCATAGTTCCGCCGGGTTTGGGCTCTATGGCTGCCAGCCGGGCATACTCGTTGGTGGAGAATACCAGCCCGCTCCCGAAGGCCGCCGATGCACCGACCTCGCCCATCAGGGCATCCACCTTCCACAACTCCTGGCCTGTCTCCAGGTCATAGCCGGCCACATAGGGATCGGCGGTGGTCACCACCTCGACCTTCCCGTCCACCTCGATGAGGATCGGAGAGGACCAGGAGATCTGCACGTCCCGCTGTATATCCCAGATGGTTTCACCGTTGGCCGTATTCAGTGTCAGCATGCGTCCCCCGGAATTTGAATCGTACTGGATGACCAGCTTGTTGCCCCAGAGCTGCAGCGACGAGGAGTGCCCGTAATGGTTGTTGGGGACCCCCAGGTTACGTCCCCAGACCTTGTTCCCGTTCAGATCGAAGGCTATCACGTCGCCCGTGGCGAAGATGGCATAGACCCGGTTGCCGTCCACCGCCATGGTTGGGGCCGCCAGCCCCGTATCATCGGACACCCTGGGGGGCGAAGCCGGGGACCCCGGGATCCCGGTCACCGGTTTCTCCCAGAGCAACTGCCCGGTATTGCGGTTGTAACAGTAGACAACCCGTGCCTGCGTATCCCCTCCGGTGATAAAGATCCTGTCGCCCCAGATCACCGGGGAGCTGTTTCCCGGTTTGGAAAAAGCCACCTTCCATTTGACATGCTCGCCGGTGGATCCGTTCCATGCTACCGGGATATTTTTGAATTCAGTAATCCCATGTCCCATATAGCCCCGGAAGGTGGCCTGGTTCTTTTTGAAATTCTCTCTGTTAAAAGCTACGGTGGCTGTGGCCGGCTGCCCCGTTGGGCTTGCCTGTCCGGCATCAGCCGCGGTCTCCTCTACTGCCCCAGCAGCCATTTCCGCTCCGGTGGTATCGGCTGCTGCCGTATCACCCGGAACGGCCCCCGGGGTCCCGGAGTCCCTGAACACATCGATCACCTCCACATCTCCCGATGGCTGTCCGCTGTCCGCCGTCACTCCCATCTCCTGGTACCTTTTCAGGTAGTCGTTGCTGAGGAATCCAGCCACCAGGGACAACCCCAGGATGAGTCCCCCGGCCATCATCAGCCAGTACTGGGAATTGGCCCTGGCCCGCAGCAGCTCTTCGGTTACCTTTTCGGGCTCTTCGATGCGGGCCCTCAGATCGGTATAGATTTTCAGGGAGCCGGCCAGGACGATTCCCCCGATCAGCAGCAGCCACGTGCCTGTTTTTATCTGCCAGCGGCTGGTGAAATACGCCTTCCGGGCCAGCAGGTCAAAACTGCGGATCTCCTCCTTCAGCTCCTCGTTCGCCGGATCGTTGGAGAGTCGTTCCACCAGGGCTTCGATGGTCTTGCTCTCCAGGGGTTCGCTCTTTTTCATGTTCCAGAAATTCACGAGCAGCAGCAGGGCCACCACTCCGCAGAAGATTCCGGAGATTAGGGCAACCCGGTGGGCCAGTTGTATTTTCTGTTCCTGATCCATTTGATTTGTCATTCTGTTAACTTTCAAGATTTGATGTGTGACCAAGGTCGTGACGTTCAACCGGACAGTAATCCATGCACCTGCCGCAGGAGAAACAGTTTCCTTTTTGCGGTTCATAGTCTTCCCTGCGCCGGAACACCACCTGGTTCATGAGGGTGATCCCCAGGGCCAGTCCCACAAATCCTCCCATCCACATGCCTCCCTTTTTGAACTTGCCCCGTATCACCTCGGCATCCTGAACCAGCTGTTCAAAAGTATCGCCCGATTCCAGGAAAGCCTGGATGTCCAGGTTCTCTTCATCATCTTTCAGTTCGGGGTGATGGATCATCAGTTCGGCCAGGTATACATCGGGGTGAACGCGGCTCAGGAATATATTCGACCGGGAGCCTATCCATCCTCCCGCCAGGGTCAACACGGGGATCACTGCAATGTAAGTGAGGAACTTGCGCAGGTACCTGCGTGAGACTTCCGGGGTCCGGTAGCTTTCCTCCACCGGGACATCGATGGCATCGAAGGGGCACGAATCCTCACAGAGCTTGCACTTGATACACTCGGCCGGGGTGATGGTCAGGTGCCATTTAGAGAATTTTGACATCCATCCCAGCAGGACCCCGTAGGGACAGAATATGCGGCAGTAGGGCCTGGCGTAGAACATGCCGAGGAAGAGAAAACTGATCCCCAGGAAGATCATCAAAAAGGGTCCGTCCATCCGGAAAATCCCGACGAAGGGATCATAGCGGCAGATGATAAAATCGCTTCCCGTGGCCGCAAACAGGACCGCCAGGGCCAGGTAAATGACCGGGATAAAACCGAGGGTTTTCCGGATCCAGCTGGGGAGGGAGATGGGATGGATCACCAGCAGGTCCTGGATGGCTCCCAGCGGACAGGCCGAGGCGCAGAACACGCGTCCGAACAGGAGTGCAAACAGGAGCGGCAGGACAAAGAAGAGGAGGGCCGTGATGGAAATGGCATAGCCCGAATCAAAGATCGAGAGGGCCACGTTCTGGATGGCCCCGATGGAACATAT
>CAYRLP010000463.1:0-3284 GCA_964424935.1 uncultured Bacteroides sp. | reverse complement strand
GAATCACATCCAATTTGGACCAGCTGGCCCGCGTGATGGCCCGTTGCTCTGCTGTGGCCGACCGGAAATAGAGCCCCTGTATAAGTCAGGGATCCTTCGGTTTGGTAAAGAAGCTGATGATGATGATCAGCACAATCACCAGGGCAAAGAGGATAATCTCGTAGTGCAGCCAGTTGGGGGCCACAATCAGGTCATAGATAAAGCCGTCCCCGACGGTGTCGCCGTAATAGACGTTGAGACCCAGCCTTAACATGCCCATGACATAGACCACCACCAGACCAACAAATCCGGACTTTTTAGTGGTTCGTTTGGAAAGCACCCCCAGCAGGAACACCGCCGCGATACCGGGGGCCAGCAGGGACTGCACATCCTGCAGGTATTCATAAAGAACCTTGCCGATCCCCTTCATCACCGGGATCCACAGGATCCCAAGGGCCACAATAACGATGGTGGCTATCCTCCCCACTACCACGTAGTGTTTCGCACTGGCATTCGGTCTGAATTTTTGATAGAAGTCCACTGTGAAAAGCATGGACGAAGAGTTGAAAAGGGAGGCCAGCGAACTCATCAGGGCCGCCAGGATCCCTCCCACCACAACGCCTGTGAATCCTCTGGGCAGCAGCTCTTTGACCAGTGTGGAGAAGGCAGCGTCATTGGTGGCAAAATCAATGGATCCCTGCTGCTTCAGGGCAAAAGCGATCATCCCGGGGATCAGGAAAAGGAACACGGGGGTCAGTTTCAGGTAGGCCCCGAATATGGTACCTCGCCGGGACTGTTTCTGGTCCCGGCCCGAAAGCACCCGCTGGACGATGAACTGGTCAGTACACCAGTACCAGAACCCGATAATGGCCGAACCGAGGATTACCCCGGTCCAGGGATACTGCGGATCATGGGCCGAACGCATCAGGTTGGCCATGCTGTCGGTGGTGGAGTGGTAGATCACCTCCCCGGCATCGTTCAGGTAGGTCACATCCGTGGCCCGCATGATTTCCATCATATTGTTCCAGCCCCCCAGCTGGGTCAGGCCGATAGCCACAATGGCGACCGACCCTGCCAGCAAAATTGGCGTCTGCAGCACCGAGGTATAGAGCACAGCCTTCATCCCGCCCAGGACCGTATAGAGGCCGGTCAGCAAAACCAGACCGATGGCGCTGACCCAGAAGAAATCCACCTGTTGGCCTAAGATGTTTACGTATTCGATATTGAAGACATCCTTGAAAACGACCCCTCCCGCATACACTGTTACGGCAACCTTGGTCAGCACATAGCTCACCAGCGAGATGATGGACAGGAAGGAACGGGACTGGGAATTATACCGCCGTTCCAGGAATTCCGGCATGGTAAATACCCCGCTTCGGGCATAAAAAGGTACAAAAAGCCATCCCAGGATAAGGATCATCCAGCCATGCATCTCCCAGTGTGCATAGGCCATGCCGCTGGTGGCCCCGGTCCCGGCCAGTCCCACCAGGTGCTCCGAGCCGATATTGGATGCAAAAATAGAGGCGCCGATGGCGATCCATGTGGCATCCCGTCCGGCCAGGAAATAATCGGTCGTATCTTTTTCCTCTTTTGTGAGTACCCAGACAATGACTCCTATGAGCGCAAGGCAGAAGAGTCCCAGTACAATCCAGTCGAGTGAAGTCATAGTTGATGTTGATTTAGTTGATAGCGGTTCTGTTTATGCCTGGGATTCAGCCAGGTCTTAAGTGTAAGTATAACACTTATATAAAGATTATTCAAGGGACCTGAATAATTTAGAATGAATACTGGGATATTGGTACGAACGATATTTGTTCTTACATTTATCCCTTCTTGTTCGAACCTTACATAAGCTGTATCACATGGAAACCACTTTTTCGCTTGGCACCATCGACTGGGTCATAATACTGATCTATTTCGCCTTCGTCCTGGGAATAGGCTGGGCCCTGAGAAAATTCATGAAAGATTCCACGGCCTTCCTGGAGGCGGGCCGGTCCCTTCCGGCCTGGGTCACCGGACTTGCCTTTATCTCGGCCAACCTGGGGGCCCTGGAGGTGATCGGGATGGCGGCCTCGGGGGCCAAATATGGTATGATGATTATCCATCATTACCTGATCGGTGCCATTCCGGCCATGATCTTCCTGGCCATCTTCATGATGCCTTTCTATTACGGATCCAAGGCCCGCTCGGTGCCGGAATACCTGAAGCTCCGTTTCGATGAGAAAACACGCGGGTTCAACGCCTTCGCTTTTGCCATTATGACCGTCTTCTCCTCCGGTATCTCCATGTATGCCCTGGCCCTTCTGGCACAGGTGATCATGCCCCTGGAGATCGACTGGAACTTCCTGGGCATCCATATCGGGGAATTTGATTTCTATCTGTTCATTTCGGCTATTATTGTGCTTATATACATGGTCCTGGGCGGACTCACCTCGGCAATCTACAACGAAGTGCTGCAGTTCTTCCTTATCGTGATCGGCTTTGCCCCTCTGGTCTTTATCGGGCTACGTGAAATCGGGGGCTGGGAAGGGATCAAGGCCAATCTACCCGCTGATATGTTGCATTCATGGAAGTTTACCGGGGGTACGGACAATCCGATGGGAGTGAACTGGTTCGGCGTATTCTTTGGCCTCGGATTCGTGCTGAGCTTCGGCTACTGGTGCACCAACTTCCTGGTGGTGCAACGTGCGATGGCCGCCGGATCCATGTCGGCCGCACGCAAAACCCCCCTCATCGGTGCCCTTCCCAAGATGTTCCTGCCCCTGCTGGTGGTGGTCCCGGGCATGATCGCTTTGGCCCTGACCAACGCGGGGGCCCTGGAACTGCCTCTGAAAGAGGGGGGTATGGCCACCGACTTCGACAAGGTCATCCCGGTGCTGCTGGTCCGTTACATGCCTGTGGGAGTACTGGGGCTGGGACTGACCGCACTGATGGCCTCCTTTATGTCGGGGATGGCCGGTAACGTATCTGCCTTCAATACCGTTTTCACTTATGACATCTATCAAAGCTATATCCGGCCGGACAAGAGCGACCATCATTACCTGAGGGTCGGACAATGGACCACTGTCGTGGGTGTCCTGGTCAGTATCATTACGGCTTACGTGGCCAAATCCTTCAATAATGTGATGGACTTCCTGCAGCTGATCTTCGCCTTTATCAATGCACCACTCTTTGCGGCCTTTCTGCTGGGTATGTTCTGGAAACGCACCACGGGACATGCCGCTTTCTGGGGCCTGATCGGTGGAACCCTTTCAGCGGCCATCCACCACGGACTAACACTTCCCGCAGGCGCCACAGCTGGTGTC
>CAYRLP010000462.1:0-3287 GCA_964424935.1 uncultured Bacteroides sp. | reverse complement strand
ATACTCAATACGCTGACCGTTTTCAGCATCATAGCTTTCTTTATTCCGAATATTGGCATCATGATACGCCGCAGAATTACTACCTGGCGGGTGACGTATAACTATGTGATGGCAGCACTCAACTTCATGATTGCCCTGGGAATGCTCTGGTTCATTATGGATCTTCCCTGGGAGTTCAGGTAGCCTGAAACAGGGCAACAGCCTTTTCCAGGTTTTCTTCCATGGATTCTCCGCCTTCCAGCCAGTGAATGGCGATCCCCCTGCGCTCCATTCCCCTGAAATAAGTCATTTGCCTTTTGGAAAACTGGTGAATGGCTGTATTGAGTTGATCAAACATATCCTCGAAAGTGAGCTGTTGCATGACGTATCTGCTCACGAAGCGGTATTCCAACCCGTAATAGTCCAGCTGTTCTGCAGTTACCCCGCTTCGCAGCAAATGCTCCACCTCCTCTATCAGACCCTTTTCCAACCGATCCCGGAGACGCTTTGTAATCCGCTGCCTGCGTATGGTTCTGTCAAAACGGATTCCCAGGACAAGCGGTTTCAATTCCTGCTCGCTTTCGGGATCTTCCGGCTGAACCGACTGATGCATGGCAATCTCAATAGCCCTTATCAACCGTTTGCGATTGACCGTATCGGTCACATTATGCAGGGGGCCATGCAACTTCAGAATGCCTATTAATTCCTTATAGCTCTTTTTTTCAAGCTCCTCTCTCAACGGTACGTTTGGAGGAACATCCAGCAGGCGGTAGTTCCGGAGAACGGATTCAATATAAAGACCGGTACCCCCGCAAAGAATGGGGAGCAGGCCCCTTCCGGAAATCTCCCTGAATACCCTCAGAAAATCGCGCTTGAAGCGATAGAGATTATATTCTTCACCGGCATCCAGAATATCAATCAGATGAACGGGAACCCTGTGGTCTCCCACCAGATAATCCTGATAATCCTTGCCGGTTCCGATATCCATCCCACGGTATACCTGCCTTGAATCAGCGCTGATGATTTCACCGCCCAAACGATCAGCCAGTCTGGCTGCAAAGGCCGTTTTCCCTGCAGCTGTATGTCCCAGAACCGTTAAAAGATTAATCATTCCCTCTCACATGAATCAGCAAATATACCTTTTTTATACCTTTGGGGACGTCGGCAATCATGACAAATAAGATCAACATCCGGAATAAGAAGGCTTTCCACGATTATGAGATCCTGGAGAAGTATGTGGCTGGCATCCAGTTGCAGGGGACGGAGATCAAATCCATCCGCATGGGAAAAGTGAGCCTGGCTGAGTCCTATTGCCTGTTCCAGAACGGTGAACTTTATGTCAGAGGCATGCAGATTGCCGACTATGCCTGGGGAAGTTACAACAAACATGCCCCTGGACGGGACCGAAAACTCCTGATGACCCGCCATGAACTGAAAAAGCTCCAGCGTAAAACCAGGGAAAGCGGATTGACCATGGCCGTATTACGGATATTCATTTCAGACTCCGGATACGCCAAACTGGAGATTGCACTGGCCCGGGGGAAACGGGAATACGACAAACGGGAGACCATTAAAAGGAAAGATGCACAACGCCAGCTGGAGCGTCTTCAGAAAATCAAGTAATCCGTTACTTATTGTGAGAAAAAGAAATCATTCAGCTGCCTGATATCCTCTAAGTCCAGGTCAAGCTGATAGTCAAAATACTGATCAATAACCTGCATCAACTCTTCAAACGAGAGTTCTCCGTCCCCGTCTGCATCCAGTGACTGAAACTTTTCCGGGATGACCACATCCGTATTGGGCCTGTACTCCCCGCTGATAATGGTCATGTATTCCTCCACCTCGTCCCGTGGCATGGCGTTATCACGAAGGGACATGGCCGCAAGGAACTCATCTTCCGTAATGGCCACACCATTCTCATCCACCCAGGCGCCCAGCCTGCTGTAGGGTTCTTCATCCAGGTAATCCGGGACCCCGTCCATATCGATATCCAGGGGACATCCCACCGAATCCACTTCTATACCGTACGGGGTAGCCGGACAACGGTCCGCGATATCCAGTACAAAATCGCCGTCTTCATCGTCAAACAGGAGCTCATCAAACTCCACATTGGCATAGAGAAGATCCACCGTTCTGGTAGCTGGATCGGAAAAGAGGTCAAAGTGCAGGGACAAATGCGAATAGAAAAAACTATCGTACCCTTTATCACCCTGTACACTGGTTCCCTCGTAAGCCACATTATCCAGCATGTCCGTCAGTGCATAATAGTAGGATACTCCCAGGCTGAAAAACGCGCGGTCGCTGATGCGAAAATGACTTCCCAGTGTCACCGGGAATGCCACAGTGGTCTGATGGTAATCACCCAGTCCGTATTCTTCCTGTTCCCAGTCACGAAGGTCCGTTTCATAGGTATAGTCCCGGTACAGAAATTGCGACTCGTCCGGGGAAGATTCAGGGACATCCCTGATGGACCCATCCTGCCAGTAATAATAGGTCTGATCATTCCCGTCCATCAGGTCCCCTTTGGCATTGAAATTCAGAACTGCCGCTCCCAGGGAGATATAGGGTCTGAGAAGGGCCCTTTTATCTATTAAAGGTGCAAATCGGTATTCCACATTTGCCCCTATGGAAGTAAGTGAAGTACGGAAGTTAAGATTCCTGGTCAGATCGCTGTGATCGTAGGAATTGCCACTCAGGTTACCGAGCATAAAATTGACATTGCCGACGAAATAGTGCTTTCTGTCCACATAGGTAGACAGGTTTACAGCCATTGCACTGTTACCGATTACAGGACTTAGAAAACTGTTTTGCACATCGCCAAAGTAGTCCAACACTCCGTAAGAAAAGGAAACCACGGGTTTATATACCGGATTTGCTACGGTATCAACCCGCTGAAGCAGAGACTCATAATCGACTTCCTGCCCCTGAGCCAGAAAGGGCATCAGGGAAAGGATAAACATTACAAAGCGGTATGAACAAATACGATACAAAGAGATCTCTATTACGGGATCGCTTATCGGATGGATCCTGGGGAAACACGGCGTCCGTTCCGGTATCCCACAACGAAAGCCCCCTCAACCTCCGGCAGGCGATCAACCTGGTCCTTATACGTAAGAGCCTGCTCATAGGTTTGGAAAGGACCGACCGTATATTTATAATACCCGTTTTCGTGTTCAACAAGCACCTCCCTGTTGATCCCGATCTCCCGGTAAAAAGTGGGGGCATCAATAGCGTTCACGTTGGCCGAAAGCTGCACCCTGAAATAAACGCCGGTCCCCGGATCAAGTACCTTTGTATTGAGAATGGTC
>CAYRLP010000461.1:0-3290 GCA_964424935.1 uncultured Bacteroides sp. | reverse complement strand
AATCAAAGCCATTAAGAATACATTCTTAATGGCTTTGATTTCAGACAGGTCTCCCAGCGGTGTGGCTGTTCCGTGCACATTCACGTAGTCAACCTCTTCGGGAGCAATTTTCGCATCCTTAAGGGCATTGGTCATGACCAGCCTGGCACCTTCACCTTCGGGATGCGGGGCGGTCAGATGAAATGCATCGGCTGACAAACCTCCCCCGATCAATTCCGCGTATATTTTGGCACCACGCTTGCGGGCATGTTCCAGCTCCTCCAGAATGATACCGGCCCCTCCTTCACCGATCACAAAGCCGTCCCTAGACACGTCAAAGGGACGGGAGGCCGATTTGTACTCTTCATTGTTGGTGGATAGCGCCTGCATGGAATTAAAACCTCCGACCCCCGGTTCGTTGATCGAGGCTTCTGATCCTCCCGTTATAAACAGGTCGGCCATATCCAGGCGGATCAGGTTAAAGGCGTCGATGATGGCATTGGTGGAGGATGCGCAGGCGGAAACCGTTGCATAGTTCGGGCCCCTGTACCCATATTTCATGGAAAGGTGTCCAGCCGCAATATCGGATATCATTTTGGGAATAAAGAAAGGGCTGAACCTGGGAGTTCGGTCCCCTGCCAGGTAACCCTCTATCTCATTTCTGAATGTCTCTATTCCCCCGATTCCGGAAGCCCAGATGATCCCCGCCCGGTCTTTATTATGAGATGCCGTGTCAAGTCCTGCATCAAGATATGCTTCATGCGCGGCGATCAATGCAAACTGTGCGTAGGGATCAAGTTTACGGGCCTCTTTACGATCGAAATAGTCCTGCTCGTTGTAATTCTTAACTTCACAGGCAAATCTCGTTTTAAACTTTTCTGCATTGAAACGAGTTATCCAGTCAATTCCGCTTTCACCATTTATCAGCGCGTTCCAGAATTCCTGAATGTTTTTGCCCAGGGGGGTAATAGCCCCCATTCCTGTAACAACTACCCGTCTCATACCAACATGTTTATGAACTACTTTTTTCTTCGCTTACTCCGCGTTGTCTTCAATATATTTGATGGCATCGCCGACTGTCGAAATACTTTCGGCCTGATCATCCGGAATCCCCATATTAAATTCCTTTTCGAATTCCATGATCAGCTCTACCGTGTCAAGGGAATCAGCACCCAGGTCATTGGTAAAACTGGCTTCCGGAGTGACTTCATTTTCATCAACACCCAATTTGTCCACAATAATTGCTTTTACTCTTGATGCAATGTCAGACATGACTATAAATTTTAGTTAATAATATTGGTTATTTTTAACGCTGCAAAGAAATGCAAAATTCGAATATTTTCAAAAAAAAATGAAGAACATAGCCATATTTGCCTCCGGTTCAGGGACAAACGCTGAGAATCTGATTAGATTTTTTCGAACGAGTCCGGTTGGACAGGTTCGGAACGTTCTTTCCAACCGAGCCGGAGCCGGGGTACTTGAACGTGCTCAAACCTTTGGTATTGAGTCGTTTGTATTCAACAGGGAACAATTCTACCATTCGGAGGAAGTGCTCCAGTATTTAATCGAACACAGGATTGATTTTATCGTCCTGGCGGGCTTTCTCTGGCTGGTGCCCGAAAACCTGTTGAAACACTATAAAAACAAGATAGTTAACATACATCCGGCACTGCTTCCCAAGTATGGCGGAAAAGGCATGTATGGCCGGCATGTGCACCAGGCCGTACTCGATGCGGGCGACTCGGAATCAGGGATCACCATTCACCATGTAAACCGGGAATACGATGCCGGGGATATCATCTTTCAGGCCCGCTGCCCGGTGGATCCCGGCGAAACACCGGAATCTCTTGCAGAAAAGGTACATAAACTGGAATATAAATACTTTCCGGAAGTGGTGGAAAGCTTATTGAAGAAGCTTTAACCAGTTCATGGTGAAAATGCGTGTGATCCCGAAAGCCTGTCTGTTTTCTTCATGCACGGGCTCCACAGGAGGAGCCTCCACCTTAAGCGGATTTACGGCACTTCCGTTTTTATAAAACCTGAAATCGAGGTGCGGACCCGTGGCCAGCCCGCTGCTCCCCACGTAACCGATCACATCACCCTGTTTCACATATGTCCCCTGTCTCACCCCTTTGCCGAAACCGCTCAGATGCATATAGGTCGTCGAATATACACTGTTATGTTTGATTTTCACGTAATTGCCACCTCCTCCTTTCTGATAACCCACGGCGGTGATCACTCCGTCACCCACTGTGTGTACCGGGGTCCCCGTGGGAGCTGCATAGTCGACTCCGTGATGGGGACGCCTTATCTTCAGGATGGGGTGGTACCTGGAGTTTGAAAAGCGGGAACTGATCCTTGAAAACCGGAGAGGTGCCTTTAAAAATGCCTTGCGCAGGCTGTTCCCCTCTTCATCGAAGAAACTCCGTACACTGTCCTGTACAAATGGAATCGCCCAGAATTCGTGGTCGTTATGGTAGAACCATGCCCCCTTGATTTTATCAATGCCCAGGGAGGAGGAATCCACAAAGGATTCTTCGTAGATCACTTTATACCGGTCTCCCTGCTGAAGCCCGAAGAAATCAATGCTCCACGCGTAGATTTCACTTAGTTCCACCGCAAGCATAGGATTGGCTTCAATTTCAAACATTGATTCCCAAAGGGAAGTCTCAATGGTTCCGGAAGCAAACTGCAGACGGGTTTCCACCAGTTTTCGTCCATTGCGTGCCCACAGTGTATCGGGATCCAGGTGGATCGCCACAAAGTGGAGCGGGTCCTTCTCATAGACAAATATGTTTGCCGCGTATAACGGGTTATCCGTGTTAGAATGAATCTTCGAGTAATAGAGATACCGGTTTCCCTGTTTTATTTTCCGCTCATTGATCAGGCTGTCGGGAAGCAGCGAGACCTGGTAAATCTCCTGAAGAGAAAGCCCCAGGGGCTGGAGCAGGTCGGAAAGCGTCTGGTTCCTTCCCACCGTTCCTTCCACCACGGTATATTCATCCTGAGGGATTCCGTATAGATCGGTGACCGGAAGAAGAGTATCGGATTCAACCTGTTCCACTGGAACGGAAGCCATGGCCGGGCCCGGGTTCGTTTGACAGGATGAAAGAAGCAGACCGATCCCGAATATCCCCGCCAGAAGCCATCCCCCTATGTCTGGAATTCCCTGTTTCTTTATCATACAACGATATTGATAATTTTTTCCCGGACATGGATAAAGCGTTTGGGGCTCCTTCCACCGGTCCACTTCTGAGCCGTTTCGTGTTCCAGGACCTTCTCCTGGATCCGGTCCGCTTCCAGGTTCAGTG
>CAYRLP010000460.1:0-3297 GCA_964424935.1 uncultured Bacteroides sp. | reverse complement strand
GATCAGACCAGGGAATGTAGGCTCGACAACCGATAAGGCAACCTGCGTATGAGACGCAAATCCACTGGAGGTACCGTATTGACCTCCAAGCCAGGTCTTGATCCCCGTAGCAGTATCTGCTGCAGGAATTGTGGCCGGTCCCTCCAGAAAAGTTTCTGTGTAACCCCCAGAGCCATCCGGATAGAACAGGATCATGTTCTGACCATCCTCGAGAACCAGGTCGGTATAGTGTCCATCCTCCCTCGGAAAAGGCAGGGGCTGGATGGACGCGGGGTCAAAATAATCATCCAACCTGGGATCGTTGCGGTTCATCATGATATCCACCAGCGTATTTGCAGAAACAAAATCCCTCCTCCCGCTGACGATCAGTTGGGCATAGATCTGATTGTAGTTAGGGGCAGCGGTTTCGTAGGGAAACAGGGCTTCATCCGAAGCAGATGAGAATACCCCGTCGGCTACGGCAGATTCTACAGCATTCTGGGCCGCGGAAGGATCCACATCCGAGAGATGAATCCCGATCTTCAGTTTTTCCGAATTTGCGAATTTGATCCACATATCCACGTCGCCACCGTAAATCAGGTCGGCTGATCCGAAGCTCCCTGCAGAAGGATCCAGTCCGGCAATAGCTGCATCCAGTCTGACCAGCAGGTCGTCGTAAATGACATCTCCCATCTCATATATGGGATATACATTTCCGATATCCAGCGCTTCAGAATAGGGTATTGCACCGAAGATGTCCACCAATCGCTGATATCCGAAGACATTCATGATCTCGATGATATGCAGCTTGTTGGCATTTTCCTTCGCCGCTTCGTCATTCACAGGTTCCTCCTCGCTTATCAGCTTGGCAGCTTCGTCCAGGTCCTTAAAAAAGTCCCTGTAAAAGTATCTGAACACCTGCTCAGCCTGACCGCGTTCCACAATGTCATAATTGGCCTCATCCGTATAGGTGGTTTCGTTCCAGTACTGGGCCCAGAGTTCAAAGATATTCCGGTTTACATTGGGCGTACTCAACTGATCGGCCAGATTTTTCTGGGCATTGCTGAAAAGGGCTTCCCCCGCAACTTCCGCAGGATTTTTCTTGTCGGTATTGAAATCCTCAAAATTCTCCGTACAGGAAGCTATCAGAACGAGCAATACCAGATATATCGCATATTTGATTTTCATGATTTCCTGGTTTAAAATTGAACATTAAGACTGATCCCAAAATTGCGTGTAGATGGGAGCACACCGCTTTGCCAGCCCTGGATATTCCCGGCGCCCTGACTGGCTTCCGGATCGGCATGGGGAAGGTTCTTCTTGATGATCCAGAGATTCGATCCCACAAAACTGATGGAAGCAGCGTAAATAGGTGTTCTGTTCATCAGTGCTCTAGGGAGTTTGTAGGTAAGCACAACTTCCCTGAGTTTTATGAACGAAGCGTCATAAACAAACCTCGCATGCGGACTTCGTACCCATCCTTCTGCAAAAATATCCGATGGAATCCGGATATCATTGGGGGTACCATCCTCCAGCACACCGGGAAGAATGATACCACCACCATCCTCCACGGCATCCCGCTGGGGATTGCCCAAATCATTGTCGGTTGCGGTTTCTTCATACAATCCCGTGCCAATCCCATACCAGTTGTCAAGCGAAAAAATATCTCCCCCATGTTGCCAGTCGATCAGGAAACTCAGGGAGATGTCCTTATAGCGAAGGGTATTGTTCAATCCAGCTATCCAGTCCGGATTTACGTTTCCAAGCACCTGGTCCGAAGTAGGTGATCTCTCATACAAACCAGTGGAGGCCACGATCGGTTCCCCGTTCTCATGATAGACGTAATCCCGCCCGGTAATGGTTCCATAGGGTTCACCCACTCTCGCGTTGATCTTAATAGCCTGCAGGTCTCCTATGACAAGGTTCTGAACCTCATTTCCGGCTTCGTCGGTGAACAGTGAAATCACCTCGTTCACATTCTTTGCCCAGTTCACAGCGACATCCCAGCTGAAATCCATGATTTTGACCGGCGTGAGATAGGCGGCCACCTCGATACCCTTGTTCTCGATCTCTCCTGCATTTACCCAGGTACTGCGATATCCCGTGGCAAAGGAAACGTCCACAGGCATAAGCTGGTTGATGGTGTTGGTTTTATAGACGGCAAAGTCAAATCCAATCCTGTTCTGGAACATGCGCATCTCCAGCCCGGCCTCTAAGCTTCGGGTTTTTTCCGGCAAAAGGTCCGAGTTATTCTTGGTGGGATTCACAGAAACCATCGTATTCCCAGCGAAGGGTGAGTTGGCGTCATAGGTATCCTTGATGCTTCTTGCAGGTGCACTGTTACCCACCTCGGCATAGTTCACCCTGATCTTGCCCAGCTGCAACCAGTTTGCATCAAACAGGTTGTTGAACAGAAAGCTTCCGGAAATGGAAGGGTAGAAATAGGAGTTGTTCTCCAGCGGCAGCGTTGAAGAGATGTCATTCCTCAATGTTCCATCCAGGTAGAATAAGTTGGCAAATCCCAGCGATACACTTCCAAAATATCCGTTCACTCCGATTACATCCAATCGTTCATCAGGAGGCAACAGAGGAGACACACTGTTGCTCAGGGAATAAAGTCCGGGAACCGCCAGTCCCCCGTTGGTTGCTGCAAAGACAGATTCACGTGTACTGCGGCGTATATTTGTGCCCACCAGCGCCATCAGATTAATAGATTCGGTGAGGTCCTTATGAAAAGTCAACAGGAGATCGAAGTTGCTTTCAATAAACGTCCTGTCGTAACGCGAATATCCGGAGGTCACTTCCTGCCTGGGAAAGCCGGTTCCGAATTCTGCTGATGTTGAACCGACTGCCCTTCTCTCCTCCTGTAATTCCTGATAGGTATCGACAGATACACGACCCATCAGGCTCAGGTAGTCCGTGATTTGCCAATCTGCCCTGACAAATCCGATTAACCTGTTGCGTTTGTCTTCGGGATAGTTTTGATACACGGTCCAGTAAGGATTGTCCCAGAAAATAGGTACCGGATCGTTCCACGCATATGGATTCCAGGTCACATTCCGGCCTGTTTGTTCGTACAGCTCTTTCTGTTGCTGTAAATCCACATTTACCTGGAACCACTGCCGGAACATGGTCATAATGTTTCCGCTGTATCCTGTGCTATTCCGGCCTTTGGCATATGAGTTAATGTAATTGACCGAAGTGGATACACTCAGGTTATCAAGGATGTTGTAGGATCCATTGAAATTGAGGTTGTGCCTTTTCAGTTCACTGTTGGGATAAATTCCCTTCACATCCTTATTGGCATAGGACATGCGG
>CAYRLP010000459.1:0-3310 GCA_964424935.1 uncultured Bacteroides sp. | reverse complement strand
ATCCCAAGGATTTTTACGGGGCCGATATCTGGAAGTATTTTTACGAGGACCTGAAAGTGGATTATGTGAAAGATACCCTGACCCAGAATTTTCTGTTTCTGTTTACGGACGGCTACCCCATTGTGGGAACGGACCTCACAAAACTCCAGAGTGTCAAAGAGAAATATCCTGATCTGAAACTCGTGCTCATTGAAGCCGCTCCCCGTGATAAGGACCTGGAGTGGGACCGTGTGATGGAACTGTGGGAGGCTTGGTTCGACAGCATGAATATCAAGGATTACCAGTTTATCAAGCGCACGGCCATCTCCAAGGAGAAGGATATGCTGCGGGAGATCATGGAAGGTTCTTGATTTCCTTTACCGGAAAGTGTTTATTTCCTGGTACGGATCGTAGTAGATTCATTGATACATCCCCCGACCTGGTAGGGATCCCCTTCCTTCAGATCCAGGAAGAAAATATCCTCTTC
The DNA here is from genome assembly GCA_964424935.1 of uncultured Bacteroides sp. Taxonomy (GTDB): domain Bacteria; phylum Bacteroidota; class Bacteroidia; order Bacteroidales. The sequence goes on along the minus strand of CAYRLP010000459.1, from coordinate 2,844 downwards.
GTCCGGATATTGCTCTGCGGCTTCCTGAAGCTTTTCATTGGCTTCCTCAGCCACGGAAGGATCTTTTAAAGCGGCTTGCCTGTACTGGTCCGACGCTGCCCAGAAGGCCGCGCGCATGCGGACTTCCTCCCCCAGATTGCCGCGCGAAGCAATGTAAGCGTCTCCCAGCAGGATATAGACTTTCCCATTCTCCGTATTCAGCCTGACGGCTTCACGGGCATCGGCAATCGCCGCGCAATGGTCTCCAAGGGCCATTAGAACCACGCCCCGTTCATAATACCATTCGGCCCTGGTTGACGGGTCCACATTCTCTCCCTTCAGGGCCTCATTCAGATAATCCGCAGCCTTTTGCAAATCATTCCGGTTTATGAAAAGAACAGCCAGATCGTGTGCTGCAACAGGATCTGGATTCAATCTCATAAGGTTCTCTGAGGCGGATGCATATACTTCTGATCCTTCACATCCCAGATTCCCGTATAACCCGAGCAGCATCTTCAGGTAATTTTCATCCTCCTTGTTCTGCTCAAATCTTGGCTCAAAATAGCGGTCCAGGGATTCACAGCTGAGTAATTGCTCCCTGTGCATTATCTCATCAATGGCCTCCCGGGTCCTTCTGCGCCGCAGGCTGCTTACCTTCAGGCTGTCCAGGGTACCAGTGACCCGGGAATAATCGTCAAGGATCTGGTCCTCCCTTATCTTTCCCTCGCCGTATAACAGCAGACCTGCCGACAGGTAATAGACCAGGACGCTTTCCTGGGTCTCGTCCCCCTGCAGTTTCAAGCTTTCACTGAGCAGTTCATAAGCCTTTGCCAGCTCATCCGGATCCCCCCGGCGGTAGTTGAACAGATCCTGTCCCTTACGGCCCTTAACATTTCCCTCCCCTCCGAAATATTCCATCCTGCGATCGTAAATAAGCATCAGGGTATCAATCAATCCCTCCCTGGCGGGACCTTCGGGAGCCTCTTCAATGAAACTGCGATACATGGCCACGCCGTCCACATACATCCGTTCGCTGGATGAAGGGCAATCATTGAACAATACACGCCATGGGCCCACTGCATACTGATATAATTCGAGATCAATAAACCCCCTTAACGTGGAAAGGTAGGCTCCACAGTCGGTACTGTCCCCCCCCAGGCTGCGAACAGGAATGCCCCTGTCCTGCGGCCTGACGGGTAACGTGGACAAAAACAGGAGTACGGATAGCACCAGTGGTTTGTACAGGCACCGTTTCAGAATCTCAATCATGGATGTTCAAATAAGTGAGTCTTAATTTATGAAAATAAAAAGATTATAGGGGTAAACATGCCCGGTTAACAATGAGAATCCTGCAAATTATTAATACATTGTCCTTCATTCACAAATGGGTTATCAGATGAAAAATGTTTTGCGGGCGGCGTTGTATATTGTGCTATTCACCATATTAGCGACTGCCTGCCAGGTCGGCCAGGACTCAAAGAATGACGCCTTTAAGATCCAGTTGAATGATACCCTGACCAGTGAAGTCGACCTGGCAGGGATTACCGTCGGTTATTCTACCCCCTCCCTCAACGCCCCGTTTTATGTGGTTCTCTCCCAATACATAAAAAAATATGTTGAAGCCTACGGAATGAATTTTGTCATGGCCGACGGGCAGGATGATATCATCAAGCAGATCACCTCCATGGAGGATCTGATTTCCTCCGGGGTGGATATCATGATCCTGAACCCCCTGGACCATAAGGCCCTGGTACCTGCCGTAAATGCGGCTTCCGGTTCCGGCATTCCCGTATTTATTGTGGACAGCCAGATCGATGAGGCAGCAGATTTCATCACCAGTGTGCAGGCCTCCAATGAGGGCAACGGATGGCTGATCGGAGAATGGGCCGTAAACAGACTGGGGGCCTCCGAAATTAAAGTGGCACTGATCAGCGGAAGCCAGGGGAACCCGGTGGGTCAGGCCAAGCGTCTCGGATTCTTCGAAGGTTTCACTGAAACACAACTGATGACCCGTGGATATTCCAGGCTGAATATTCTTGCCCAGGGGTGGGGAAACTGGACACTGCTGGGCGGTATAGAGGCCATGGAGGATATCCTGACGGCCCATCCGGAGGTGAATCTGCTGGTTGCCGAAAATGATGCGATGGCCATGGGAGCACTGAAAGCCATTGAAGAGTCCGGTAAAGCGGACCAGATCCTGGTCATGGGGTATGACGGACAGAAAGAAGCCTATGAACTGATCATGGAAGGGAGGTATGGCGCAACGGCCCTCAACAGTCCGGGTGAACTGGCACGGCTGGTGGTTGAATCGGTGATCAGGTACCTTAACGGTCAGCGGCTGGATAAGGTAATCCATACACCGGCTGTGGTAATCACCAGGGATAACGTGGAAACCTATTATGATCCCGATGCCCTGTTCTAATAAAAATCAGACACGTGAACCGTGTTGAACTGATCAATATCTCTAAATCCTACGGGGGCATATCCGCTCTTAAAGATGTGACCCTGAAGGTCGGACCGGGAGAGATCCATGCGCTTGTGGGTGAGAATGGTGCCGGTAAATCCACCCTGATGAAGATCCTGTCCGGGGCAGTGGCCCGGGACTCCGGAAGAATTATGATGGATGGCAGGGAAGTCCACATACGGTCTACCCATGACAGCAAGAAACTGGGCATTGGAATCATATACCAGGAATTTTCCCTGGTTCCTGACCTGTCCGTAGCGGAAAATATCTTCTTAAGCCAGTTGAATTCCCACGGGTCCTGGATGAAGTGGGGCCGGTTGAAGAAGAATTCGGAAGCACTTGTTGGCAGCATCGGATTCCGTATTGATCCGGCCATCAAGGTCCGAAAACTTAGCATTGCT
>CAYRLP010000458.1:0-3314 GCA_964424935.1 uncultured Bacteroides sp. | reverse complement strand
TCACCGTACCGTGTAGGTACCACAACCATATCCCGTCTCAGCATGTGCTTTTTGACGGCATGCTCCCTCAGACCGATGCTTGGTGTTTCCGTAAACAGAACTTCCTTCATGGGTTCCACCAGGTCCCTGTTGCACAGTACACACAACATATGACCGGGCCGTGATTTTTTCATCACAACCGGGACAACGAACACCTCGGCCGCCCCGGCTGAAAACAGGAGGTCCAATACATGGGTATACCGTTCCGGATTCATATCATCCAGATTGCATTCCAGCATCACTGCTTCCTCCACCTGCACATCGCTGTTCAGGATCTCATCTGTTTCAGCCAGGTATACCCTCAATACATTGGGTATCTCTCCATCCCGCTGTCCGATCCCGTAACCCGTCTTTGAAATGGAGAACATCATCCGGTCCGTGAAAAGGTCCACGGTAGCGGCCAGGATGGCTGCTCCGGTCGGAGTGGTCGCTTCATAATCCACCAATCCGGTTTTTACCGGGATGCCTGCCAGGATTTCAGCCGTGGCCGGTGCCGGTACAGGCATCAGGCCGTGGGCACATTTTACATATCCGCCGCCCAGCTGTACCGGAGATGCATGGATCTCGTCCACTCCCAGGGATTCCTGGCAAATGGCCGCTCCTACAATATCTGCAATGGAATCGAGCGCCCCTACTTCATGGAAGTGTACCTTTTCCACAGGGATATCGTGGACTTTGGCTTCCGCCTCCGCCACCCTGTTAAAGATGGCCAGTGCCTTCTCCTTGATTTGCTGCGACAGGCTGCTTTTCAGGATCAGTTCCTCAATGTGACGCAGGTACCTGTGTTTTTCATTGTCGGGATGATCCACCACTACGGTGACCCTGGTGCCACTGATCCCCTTTCGCTTATCCCGTTCCACCTCCAGGCGGAACCCTTCGATATTCAGTTTCTCCAGTTCTAGCTGCAGATGTCCCGCGTCTACCCCCAGGTCCACCAGGGCTCCCAGGTTCATATCTCCACTGATCCCGGCAAAGCAGTCATAATACAAGATCTTCTTCATTCTATTTTCGAATCTCACGGTTCAACTTTCCACTGATCAGCCCCTCCGGATCAATCACAACATCCGGAAAACCTATCTTTCGGATTCCCTCTACCACAGAGACTTTCATTTCCAGCAATCTGGGAAGTTCCTCCGGGCGGACCTCCACCCTTCCATGATCACCGTAGTGACGCACCCGTACATCCTCAAAACCAAAGCTGTTCAACAACTCCTCTGCCTTTTCGATCTCCAGCAGTTTCTTCCTTGTTATGGAATGGGTATAGGGGATCCGTGAACTTAGGCAGGGACTGGCAGGCTTGTTCCAGTTGGGAAGGCTGATTTGCCGGGCCAGTTCCCGGATCTCCTCCTTGTTAATTCCGCAATCGGCCAGCGGGGAAAGCACCCGGTACTCCACAGCGGCCTTCATGCCGGGCCGGTAGTCGCCGTGGTCGTCTGTATTGGTGCCGTTCAACACAGGAAATCCCGGGTATTTTTCGCAGATCCGCTGAAGATCCGTATAGAGGTGATCCTTGCAGAAGTAACAACGGTCAACCGGATTCTTGTTGTAATGCACATCATCCAGCTCCCGGGTTTTAATGACCTCCAGGAAGATATCAAATTGCTCGCAGAATGCCCTTGCAAGCTCTAAATCTTTTCTCTTCAGGCTTTCTGAATCCGAGATCACCCCGATGGCAGCCTTCCTTCCCTGCCACTTCCTGGACAGAAACAGCAACAGCGAAGAATCGACTCCCCCTGAAAACGCCACAATAGATCCCGGCTGTTCCCGGAACCACTTTTCAAGCCTGGCCAGCTTCTCCTTAGTCTCTTTTTTCATGGCCTTCCTGTCTAATCAAACCTGCTCAAGGTCAGTTTACCATGTTGAATTCCTTTTTCTGAAATCAGCTTTTCGGCCAGTTCCGTGAGCCTGGCTGAAATACCGTTCAGGGCAATGACCTCCATGCTGTATTGATCATTGAGTGTGAAACGCTGTACAGAGAGGATTTCATCCTGGTATTGCAACTGTATGGCCCCCAGGTGATTGGCAATATCCCGCCTGTGGTGGTCGTATACCAGGGTAACAGCCCCGGCCACCCTGTTGTTGCACTGCCATTTCTTCTCCACAATATGCCTGTTGACCAGCTGGCGCAGGGCCTGCGACCGGCTGGAGAACAGGTTCTCCTCTACATATTCATCCAGTGCATCCAGCACCTCCTTTTCAAACGACACCCCGAAACGGACTACCGACATCGTGTTACTTTTTTAGAAAAAAGTGTTAACATTAGCAATATAGGTATTTTTTCTGATGTACAAAAATGCCTTCCTTGACTTCCCCGTCAGGAGTTCGTAACTTGTATAAAATCAAAACATCGCATCATGTCGGACAGTATTTACAAGATTATCGAACTGGTTGGCACCAGTACCGAATCCTGGGAAGATGCCGCCAAGAATGCCGTTACCAAGGCATCAAAGACCCTCCGGGACCTCCGCATCGCTGAGGTAGTTGCCATGGATATGCATCTGAACGAAGGAAAGGTGGAATTTTACCGGACCAAAGTGAAGCTCTCTTTTAAATTCGAATCTTAATCCGCATCACACGGGACCCGGGCCGTCCGACGGCCCTGGAATCCTGTTTACCGGCTATTCGTACCTGAGGCTTACCACCGGGTTTGCCCGGGCGGTTCGCCATGCGTGATAGAGTACCGTAAACATGGAGAACAGGACCGAGCAGACAAACACAATCACATAGACCGGCAGTGTCAGTTCCGTGGAATAGCTGAAGAACTGGAAAAGTCGCCAGAGTCCCAGGTAGGCCAGCGGAAGGGCTATCAGATTTGAAAGAATCACCAGTTTCATAAATTCGAACAACAGCAGGCCCATTACGGATCTTGTATGTGCCCCCATGACCTTATGGATCCCCACCTCCTTGGTACGCCGGTTGTTGTTGTGCAGTGAGAGTCCCAGAAGACCCATGACGGCAATGAAAATGGCAATGGCGGAAAAGATCTTGAACACAACGGATATCCCATCCGCATTATTCAATACATTGTATTTGTAATTACTGATAAAATCATACTCCAGTTCATACCCCGGGTTGTGCATCCGGAACACTTCCTCTATAGAGGAAAGCTGTTTGGCAGTGGTCCCCGGAACCACACGGACAAACACGTAGTCCTGTACCGGTTCGTACACGTAGATTAGGGCGTCGTTGTTGATGGCACCCAGTTTGAATGGATAGAATTTAAAATTAACCACGACTCCCAGGATGGTGCGATCCTCTCCCCAGAGGTAGAGATC
>CAYRLP010000457.1:0-3316 GCA_964424935.1 uncultured Bacteroides sp. | reverse complement strand
GCAGTATCCCACTCCATGGTGGGTCCCAGACGGGGATAGATGTCCGCTTCGCCGGCTGCCACCAGGCAGAGCTTCAGGGAGCTACCTTTGCTGACCATGTGAACCTCCTTTCCCCCAGAATCAAGAGATTCCACATACTTCCGGGTCTCTTCATTATAATGGGAACGGCTTCCCACCACGGTGAACTGCTCCGGATGAGGAGGGTCCTGGGGCAGGGACTGGGAAAACTGTACAAGATAATCCAGGGGCTGGGCAAAATACTTTACCTCACTGCACCGGAAGGCCCCCCTTACAGGGAAACCCATGTAAAGTTCTCGGATTGCCGGTGCATACACCACCCCAAATTTGGCCTTGTGCTCTTCTATCATGGCTATATTCACCGTGAACTCCCCGTTGCGTTTAATAAACTCTTTGGTGCCGTCCAGAGGATCCACCAGCCAGAACCGCTTCCATTGAATGCGTTCCACAAACGGAATATGCCTGCCTTCCTCGCTTAATATGGGGAGACCGGTTTCTTCCAGGTGCTGCAGGATGATCCCATGTGCCTTCCGGTCCGCCAGGGTGAGCGGTGATTCATCCTCCTTGCTCTCGATTTCAAAATCCTCCGAATCATAGACCTCCAGGATGGCTTCCCCGGCTTTGAGCGCCGCCCGGATCGCCATGGCATACTTAGTCTTCATGGGAGCAAAGATATCAAATGTTTGGCATCCATCTGGATCCGGCATTATCAATGCCCGGCAATTTTAACGTATTGCAACCCTTTCAGGTGGATAAATTGTCTGATATATTGTGTACATTGTAGATATATTAGAGGCAGGAATGTCCCCAAGAAAGAAGCCAAAGAACGGGTTGATTGCCATTGACCTGCTGATCCTTGCTGGATCCTATATATTGATGGCCGGTCTGAAGCCGGTGATGGCCTCTTATCTTTCGCCCAGGTATCTGATCGGATTTGGCGTCACACTATTCCTTTGGCTCTTTTCCTCTTTCTATTTTAAAAAGTATCACATCACCCGGAAGGAGCGGCCCACCTTCCTGCTGCGGAACTTGATAGCTCCCAACCTGGTCACCCTAGCCTTTGTCTCTTTTATTATCTACGTATTTAATACCACCTTCTACTCCCGAATGATGGTTCTGGGCACCTTCGGGGTGGCGACGGTTGTGGAAAGCTTCGTGTTCAGCCTCTATACCTATCTTGTGAGCTCAACGGAATACGATACGGCCCGGGCCTTCATCGAAAAACCACCCACCGCCCACGATCTCCGGAAGTTGAACGATGCCGTGACCCACAGCGATCTGCACCTGGATGCTGAAACCCTGAGGCAGGACATTATCGAAGAGTGCAGCGAAGCAGCCCAGAAATACATTGAGCAGCATGTGGACCTGGGAAATGTCAAGACCCTGATCACGGCCACCCTGACCCGTTTCAATATTCTCCGTCAGCCGGACAACTTTTACGAGACCATTGTCAACATACGCCGCGTCAACGACATCAGGGATGTGAACATGTTTTTCGAATCGGTGAATATGAAGCTCCCGACAGGGGGGACCTTTATATGCTGTGCGGAGACGGCTGCCATGCGGAGGACCCGGATCATGCGCAAATACCCGCCTCCCATCAACTGGTTCGTATACACACTGGATTTCATCCTCAAGCGCTTGTTCCCGAAGTTTAAACTTACCAGCGGTATCTATTTCTTTCTGACCCGTGGAGAGAACCGGGTCTTTACCCATCCGGAGCTTCTGGGAAGGTTATATGCCTGCGGATTTGAGGTGCACGAGGAGAGCCAGGTGAACGGACTGTACTTTTTTGTCTGCAAGCGCGTCAAAGATCCGGCTTTTGATCCCAATCCCACCTATGGTCCTTTTATCTCACTGAATCGGGTGGGCAAAGGGGGCAAACTGATCAAGGTGTACAAACTGCGCACCATGTATCCTTATGCCGAGTACCTACAGGATTATGTACACAAACAAAATGACCTTCAGGAAGGGGGGAAATTCAACAATGATTTTCGCATAGCCGGCACCAGGTCCTTTTTGCGTAAGCTTTGGCTCGATGAACTTCCCATGCTAATCAACCTGTTCCAGGGAGATCTGAAGGTCGTGGGGGTCCGGCCCCTGAGCCAGCACTACTTCAGCCTATACTCCAAAGAGTTGCAGGAAAAGAGAATCAAATATCGACCCGGACTCATCCCCCCCTTCTATGCCGATATGCCTCAGACCCTGGAAGAAATCCAGGCCTCCGAGCTCCGCTACCTGGAGTCCTTCGAAAAACATCCCGTCCGCACCCAATGGCGCTACTTCTGGAAGGCGTTCTACAATATCGTCTTTAAGAGGGCACGGTCGGCTTAGTAAACCATCTTCCTGCGCTTTTCGGTTCCACTAATTAAGCATTTCCCTTGCGCTTTCCGGTTCTGCTGAATATGTGTATCTTCGTCCAAACCCGTCAGAGAATATGATACTGGTTACCGGTGGAACCGGACTTCTTGGATCGCATCTGCTTTACAGGCTGGCACAGGAAAACACGGAGATTAAAGCACTCAAACGCCCCTCCTCCAAACTGGAGGCGGTGAAACAGGTGTTCGGATATTATGGGGATGGAACTGATGAATCAACCCGCTTGTTCAAACGCATCCGGTGGCTGGATGTGGATCTGCTGAACCAGCTGGAAATGGAGGAAGCGATGCAGGGGGTCAGCCAGGTCTATCACTGCGCCGGCATCATCTCTTTCCAGCCCCGCGAACGCCACAAGATGATACGCTTTAACTCCGGAAGTACAGCCTGTGTGGTCGATGCATGCCTGGCAGCCGGAGTGGACAAGCTGGTGCATGTCTCGTCCACCGCAGCCATAGGAAGGTCGCAGGAGGGATCACTGGCCACGGAAAACCTGATTTGGTCGCGTACCAAGTCCACCACCGGTTATGCCGAATCTAAATTCCTTTCGGAAATGGAGGTGTGGCGGGGAATGGAAGCAGGACTGAACGCGGTGATCGTAAATCCTTCCATCATTCTGGGCGCCGGTTTCTGGGACCGTGGCAGTTCGTCCATGTTTCACCGTGTGGCTAAGGGATTTAAATATGCCTCCCCCGGAATTACCGGTTACGTGGGAGTGCAGGATGTAGTCGCGGCCATGATGGGCCTGATGAATTCGGATCTCACCAGGGAACGCTATATCATCAATGAAGGCAATTATTCCTACCGGCAGATCTTTTCCATGATCGGCCGGGCACTGGGAAGGGAGCGTGATCCGAAACAGGTGGGCCTCTCGGTGCTCCGGAGTGTGGCACGGCTCGATGCCCTTGCTTCCCTGGTCAGG
>CAYRLP010000456.1:0-3325 GCA_964424935.1 uncultured Bacteroides sp. | reverse complement strand
GCCTGACCAGGTTCCACAGGCGGATGGGGAAAGCTCTGGGCCGCACGGGCCTGTAATCTCCATAGATGTCTCCAAGCATGTCCCCCATAATCGCAAATTCAAGATTCTCCCGCCTGTTCGAAAGGACAGCATCTGTAATATCCGCCATGCGGGTCATGCTGAAAAACAGATGGTTATAGAACATCCTGAAATACAACCAGTCGTCGGTAAAATCCTTCTGTGCTCCGGAAGCAATATAAAAATCCTGAAGTCCCACTTCAATGGCCCTCCCGAATACAGAATAGGTCAGGGGGGTCACAGGGCCAGGCATCATCTCTCCAATATTGCCCCGGGTAAATACCTCGTTGTCCACGTATAGGTCACCATCCAGTTCGTTCAGGTACACCTGTTTCATCGTGGTGATGGGCCTTGCCTGGAGACAATACAGGGTGCCGTCTTCATCCATGGCCCACTCTATATCCATGGGCTTTTTAAAATATGCTGTAATGATCCTGGCTGTATGAAAAATCCTCTGGATCTCTGCCTCCTCTAAAAGATCCCCCTTATGAAGGATTCTGCCGTTGCGGGTCAGCAGGACCTGTTCCCCCGATTCGGTTCCGGCCATCAGCGCTTCGGAAAGTCCGCTGGTAACACCGATCATCCATTCATCGCTCCTCTGACGGACCGGGTTTGCCGTAAAGATGACCCCCGATCTGCGGGGCCGTACCATCCGCTGAACGATCACCGGCATCATGCCATTTCCCTTCTTTTGAAAATGTGCCCGGTAACTTCCCACGCGCCTTTTATGAACGGACTGAATGCAGTTTTCGACGGCTTCCATAATCTCTTCTTTGCTGCTGCAATTCAGAAAGGTCTCAAACTGTCCGGCAAAAGAGACCGATTCCCCGTCCTCTTCCAGTGCCGAAGAGCGGACTGCTGCAGGCAATACTCTGTGGAATACCTGGTAATTCTCCAGTTCGGATTTCCAGGACTCACCTTCACCGGGGATAAGCACAATGCCTTCCGGCACATTCATGCCAAGTTCAATCAACTGGGCCAGTCCCCTGGCCTTTCCTCCTGCTTCTCTGATCCCCGCTTCACTGAGCGCCAGTATCATAATGCATAAGATTTAATCCAAATTCGGCCACCCCTTTCCCGGGAATTCCGTCCAGTACGAAATCCCCCATTCCTTCGTGAATGTAATATACCCCGTCCATGGTAAACTTAAATTCCCGGGGGACGTGTACCTCCATGGTATGCTTAACTCCGTCCCTGGACGTAAAATGAATCACCGCGCTCTCCGGAATGAGCGGTTCGGAAGCGAAGGTGTCCATGGCCGGTAGCTGACTGAAATAATGCAGGAGCTCCCCTTCCGTTACATATCCGGCCGACAGCTGTCCGAGAAATTCATAACTGACCATACTCAGGTTGAAAGCCTCCCCGTTGTCCAGCACGCCGCTCATCCATATGTGCCGCTTCCAGGTTTTCCAGGAACGCGTTCCCCAGCTGTGATCACGAATGGATCTCCAGTTCACTTCAAAGGTGTTGCCATCAATGGTAATGGTCCCCTGAATGTACCCGCCCTGCTCAACATGCACCTTCCGGATCTCCTTCAGCTTCTGAAAAAAGCCCTTCGTCCATTTCTCAGCCGCAATCACAGGTGCCATGTCCTCAGGCAGGCTGATATGTTTAAAATTCACCAGGGGCCTGGAGCCCGTAAAATGCAGGTTCAGGGATATCTCGTGCATGTTCCCATTCTTCTGAACCGGTCCCGAATAGGTGATCTGCCAGAGCTTTGCAGGTTCTTGACAGGTAAACTGCAGGTCCCCGATCCTGAAATCCGGGCCCGTTTCCAGGTTCATTTGCTCAAGATGGTAGGTGCCCGACCCGGCCAGGTGGAAATCCAGCCAGTATTCCGGCTCCCTGCTGTTCCGGAAGGCCATCCTCACCACCATAAAGGACCCATCCTCCCCCCTTCCCAGGAAATAGGAACTATCATTAAAAAGAGGGTTCTCCGGATCCTGATGCCTTTCATCAAGTTCGCGGGGGGACAGCTCCCTTTCCTTCAGGCTCCTTCGGATAATCCCCACCGCCAGTTTTCTTTTCAGCCAGTACATAGGGTAAGTTGGGATTATAAATATAGGAGGATTTTTTATAACCTGCGGGAGTTTCCCCGGAGGGGACCATTGATAAAAAATTGGTAAATTGAATCCGTAATCCCTAATTCTCCAAGAATGAAATATCTGTTCCTGTATGTTTTGGCAAGTGCCCTGCTGATTACCTGTAATCCTGCGGGAAAGAAAGCAGCGGAGGAGTCCCCGGTGACCAGCTGGTCCTTAACGGAAATCTGGAGAACGGACCCGGTCCTGACAACCTGTGAATCGGTCCTGTACGATCCTTCCGGGAACCGGTTGTTCGTATCCTGTATAAACGGTTCTCCCGACGGAAAAAACGGAACCGGATTTATCTCCCTCCTCAATCCGGATGGTACCATTGAGGTACTGGAATGGCTTACCGGGCTGAATGCCCCCAAAGGAATGGGCCTGGATGGCGACCGCCTGTATGTGGCGGACATCGACCGGCTGGTGGTTATCGATACCCGGGAAGCCCGGGTGATCGAAAAACTGGATGTGGAAGGCGCATCCTTCCTGAATGATGTGGCCATCGGTCCGGACGGGACGGTGTATTTTACAGATTCGGATACCGGAATCATCTGGACGTACCGGGACGGGAACCTGGAGCCCTGGATCACCGGAGGGTTACAGAGACCAAACGGACTTTGTGTGGAAAAGTCCAGGGTGCTTCTCACTTCTTCGGGCAGTTCGGATCTGAAAATTATTGATATTTCAACGGGGGACATCCAAACCGTTACAAAAGACATCGGCCAGGGCGATGGCATCGAATTCACCGGTGCCGAGGGAACCTATCTCACGTCCAGCTGGCCGGGAGAAATCTTCCTGATCCTTCCGGACTTCAGCAAAATCTCCCTGTTAAAAACCTCCGACCAGGAGATCAATTCGGCGGATATCGGGTTTAACAGGGAACAACAGATCGTCTATGTCCCCACGTTTTATGACAACCGGGTTGTAGCTTATCACCTGGAAAAATCTCCCTGAGATGGTTCCGCTGCCCTTTCAGGGGATCATCCCTCCTCTCATAACCCCCCTGACCACCGGTTTTGAACCGGATGTTCCGGCACTTGAAAGGCTCATTGAACATGTACTGAAAGGTGGGGTTCACGGCCTGTTTTTGCTCGGTTCGACGGGTGAAGGTCCCAGCCTGACCGACGGGATCCGGAAGGCGGTGATCCGGGATTTTTTAATTTTTTTCTCTGAACGGGTACACG
>CAYRLP010000455.1:0-3329 GCA_964424935.1 uncultured Bacteroides sp. | reverse complement strand
ATTTTTCCCATCTTCACATCTTTCACAGCCTTTCCGATTTCCATGGTAACCGTTCCGCTCTTGGGATTCGGCATCAGGCCCCTGGGTCCCAGCACACGGCCGAGTTTCCCGATCTTTGCCATCACGGGGGGCATGGTAATGATCACATCCATATCGGTCCAACCTTTTTCGATCTTCTCGATATAGTCATCCAGCCCGACGTAATCGGCTCCGGCCTCTTTTGCCTCATCCTCCTTCTCCGGAGTACACAGAACCAGCACCTTGACATCCTTACCCGTTCCATTCGGAAGGGTAACCACGCCCCGGACCATCTGATTGGCTTTCCGGGGATCCACACCCAAACGAACATCGATATCGACCGATGAATCAAACTTGGTGGTGGTCATCTCCTTCACAATTCCTGCAGCCTCACTGATGGTATATTGCTTCTCCCTGTCTAACTTCTCTAAAGCTAACTTCCTGTTTTTAGTCAGTCTACTCATGTTTAACGAATTAATTGTTAGACGGAAATTCACCTTTGATGGTGATTCCCATACTCCTAGCGGTACCGGCAACCATTTTCATAGCAGACTCCACGGTGAACGCGTTGAGGTCGGGCATCTTGGCTTCAGCGATCTGGCGCACCTGATCCCAGGTAACACTTGCCACCTTTACCCTGTTGGATTCGGCCGAACCCTTCTTGATTCTGGCCATCTCCAGCAGTTGAACTGCCACAGGGGGTGTTTTGACGATAAACTCAAACGATTTATCGGAAAACACGGTGATGATCACTGGCAACAGTTTCCCGGCCTGCTCCTGGGTCCTGCCGTTAAACTGCTTGCAGAACTCCATGATGTTGACACCCTTGGCACCCAGTGCGGGTCCCACGGGAGGGGATGGATTAGCAGCACCACCCCGGATTTGCAACTTAATTAAGCCTTCTACTTCTTTTGCCATTTTGTATTTATTTGTACTTACCGCTTACAACATCCACTGACAACCATACAGGAAGCATTCATGGGTATATCATTGTCGGGAAATTGTAATATCTTTATGTTATTAACCTTCTTTTTCCACCTGCATAAAACTTAGCTCCAGGGGAGTTTTACGCCCGAATATCTTCACCATCACTTTCAGCTTTTTCTTTTCATCATTCACCTCTTCGATAATACCGGTAAAACTGTTGAACGGACCATCGATCACTTTCACAGATTCACCCACGAAAAAGGGAACGGTGATTTCCTCGTCACTGGCAGTCAGTTCATCCACCTTGCCCAGAATCCTATTCACTTCCGTGGGCCTCAGGGGTGTGGGTTCCTGGTCCCCTTCCGATCCCAGAAATCCGATGATATTCGGGATATTTCTCAATATATGGGGAATCTCCCCGGTCAGCGCAGCTTCAACCAGCACATAACCAGGGAAATAATTACGTTCCTTGCTGATCTTCTTTCCGTTCCGGATCTGGTATACCTTTTCCGTAGGTATCAGCACCTGAGCAATGTAGTCCTGCAGGTTTAACCTGTTGATTTCACTTTCAATATATTCTTTGGCCTTCTTCTCTTTACCTCCGATGGCTCTGAGAACGTACCACTTCTTTTCCATACCACTCATGGATTACACTAATTTATAGATGCCTTCCAGGATCTTTTGAAAAGAGAAATCCATGGCGAAGACAATCAGGGCAAAGATCAGGGATGCTACCATGACCACCAACGCACTGTTCTGAAGTTCTTTCAGGGTGGGCCAGGTCACTTTGTGCACCAGCTCATTGTAAGATTCCTTCAAATAACTTATTAGCCTCTTCATTCCGATTCTTGTTTGCACGGGAGGAGCGACTCGAACGCCCGACACCTGGTTTTGGAGACCAGTGCTCTACCAACTGAGCTACACCCGTATCCTTAATGTATTTAAACAGAGAAGCCGGGTCCGATACTGACCCGTGCTCTCTGCTTCTTATGTTTGAATTCTTAGTTGTCTATTTTAATCACCTGACCGGCACCAACGGTACGACCGCCTTCACGGATAGCGAAACGAAGACCGACGTTGATAGCTACGGGGTAGATCAACTTCACTTTGATCTCCACATCGTCACCGGGCATGACCATTTCAGTTCCTTCGGGAAGGGAGATCTCACCGGTAACGTCCAGGGTCCTCAGATAGAACTGGGGACGATAATTGTTGTGGAAAGGAGTATGGCGACCACCTTCCTCTTTCTTCAGAACATAAACCTGGGCGGTAAACTCGGTATGTGGAGTAATGGATCCGGGCTTGGCAATTACCATCCCGCGCTTGATCTCCTTCTTATCCACACCACGCAGCAACAGACCAACGTTGTCGCCAGCTTCCCCGCGATCAAGGATCTTGCGGAACATTTCAACTCCGGTTACAACCGTCTTGCGACCTTCGGCACCCAGTCCGATGAGGTTCATCTCATCACCTGTATTCACAACACCTGTTTCAATCCTACCGGTGGCAACAGTACCCCGTCCGGTAATGGAGAAGATGTCCTCCACGGGAAGAAGGAATGGCTTCTCTATATCACGGGGAGGAATGGGAATGTATGAATCTACAGCATCCATCAGTTCTATAATCTTCTCTTCCCATTTGGGGTCTCCGTTCAATGCACCCAGTGCGGAACCGTGAATTACAGGAGCATTATCTCCGTCAAACTCGTAGAAGTCAAGAAGTTCGCGAACTTCCATTTCTACCAGCTCCAGCAACTCGGGGTCATCAACCATGTCCACCTTGTTCAGGAATACAACGATCTTAGGAACGTTCACCTGGCGTGCCAGGAGGATGTGCTCCCTGGTTTGAGGCATAGGACCATCTGTACCTGCAACGACGATGATCGCACCGTCCATCTGAGCAGCACCAGTTACCATGTTCTTCACATAGTCCGCGTGACCGGGACAGTCAACGTGCGCATAGTGACGTGTTTCTGTCTGATACTCAACGTGTGCAGTATTAATGGTAATACCACGTTCTTTCTCTTCCGGTGCATTGTCAATCGAGTCAAACGTTTTAATTTCAGAGAGACCCTTCTTTGCAAGAACCTGTGTAATAGCAGCGGTCAATGTGGTTTTACCGTGGTCCACGTGACCAATGGTACCGATATTGACATGCGGTTTGGACCTATCAAATTTTTCCTTAGCCATAACTTCTTTTAATTAATTTGGTACTTGTATTTATCTTATTAAACTTCTAATTTGAGCCAATGCCGGGAATTGAACCCGGGACCTCTTCCTTACCAAGGAAGCGCTCTACCCCTGAGCTACATCGGCTTACTCAAGGTTTTGAGCGGGAAACGAGGCTCGAACTCGCGACCCCAACCTTGGAAGGGTTGTGCTCTA
>CAYRLP010000454.1:0-3340 GCA_964424935.1 uncultured Bacteroides sp. | reverse complement strand
CTCTATTGCAAACCGGAAGTTTCATTTCGTACCCATAACCACCTGGTCGATGGAAAACAGGTACTGGAAATCTATATCCCTCCGGCTACCCGTAAACCAGTCTATGCCAGGGACCCGAACAATCGCTGGATGGCTTATATCCGGGTGGATGATGAGAACTTTCTGGCCAGCATCATTCAGCTGGAAGTCTGGAAAGAGGAACACAAGAAACGGGGCAAGCTCCTGGAATTTACCCGCCATGAGGAATTTCTGCTCCGTTACCTGAAAAAGGAGCCCGACGCCACGCTGTCAAGGATCCAGGGGGATACGGGATTTCGACGTAAGGAACTGGTGAACCTGCTGACCAAGCTGGTACTTTTCGATGTGGTGGAGATGGAATACAGTGAGGGAGAAAACCGCTTTGTACTGAAAGAAGCTCCGGGTGAAGCGCAATAGGGTCAGGCTGAGAGCAAGTGAATCACCTCCGGCGGCATTAGAAATATTCCATCAGGGAATCAAAAATGGCTTTTCCGTCCATATTTCCCCCGTAGGAAAAGACCGCCCGTTCGGGTTGGGGAACCAGCCCGAATACGTTTTTTTTCTCATTGCATACCCCGGCAATGTTATCTACTGCACCGGTCACATTGATACCCTCTGAAATCCGTCCGGTTTCATCGCAATACCTGAAAAGAATCTGCTCTTTGTACCGCATCTGGACCAGTGTCTCCTCCCTGGCTGTATACCTTCCGTAGCCGGTGGCAATGGGGATGCGGTAGGCCTGATCACTTGATAGCTTTCGGGTAATAACCGTTTCGTCGCTGTCCGGCTTGATGAAGGTATTCCTGCAGATAAACCGCTGGGATTTGTTCATCCGGAGGTCCCCCGGCACCAGTCCGGTCTCACAGAGCACCCGGAAACCATTTCCGATCCCGATCAGTAATTTTCCCCGATCCGCAAACTCCATCATGGAATCAATGACCGGAGAATTTTCCAGGCAATCGGACGACCTGGAGGAACCCTTGCAGGGAAATCCCCCGGGAATAAACAGGACATCCACACCACTCAGATCTGTTTCCCGGTTCCAGACGTAGCGTACCTTTTTGTCGTAAATGCCTTCCAGAACTCGCTTAAGTTCTTGATCGCCATGGGCTCCAGGGAAGATGAGAATGCCGAAGGTCATTGCTTAGGGTTATCCATTTCAAAGTTAAACACAAAAGGATTTTATCCAAATTTGAAGGTAATTATTAAATCCTTAGATTTACCTTATGGAGGTGGTTGGAAAGGATATCCAGATGTTTCAGAAGGCCGTCCGGGACTATTCTGATTTCGATCTTTCGGACTACTCCCGCACCTCCCTTCAACGGCGCCTCAACCGGATTCTTCTGGAGGTGGACATGGATGTCGAGCACCTGATCGAGCGGATGAGAACCGACAGGAATTTTCTGGACCGGATCATGCGGAAGATCACGGTGCACACCACCGAACTGTTCCGGGACCCGGTTATCTGGAAAAAGATCAAAAAGGACCTTCTTCCTCTTTACAGGCATCAGGACACTATCCGTATCTGGCATCCCGGCTGCTCCACCGGGCAGGAGGTCTATTCCATGATGATCCTGCTGGACGGAATGGATTTGCTGGAAAAGACGGAGATCTACGGAAGCGACCTGCACGAAGAGATCATTGAAACCGCCCGGCAGGGCCGGTACAAATACCGGTTTAACCAGGGTTACCTGGAAAACTTCGACCGGGTGATGCTCAACGGGGAAGGATCGCTGTCCCCAAGCCAGAAAAAACACTGGAAAAAATATTTCCACATCGACGAAACCCGCGATATCATACAGATGAAGGACTTTCTCAGGAACAAACCGGTGTATAAGAAACTGGACCTGGTGAAAGATACGAACCTCTTTCTGGTTCATTTCGACCTGATCGTTTGCAGGAATGTGATCATCTACTTTAACACGGATTTGCAGCACCGCGTTTTTGATTTGTTCTATAAGAACCTGAACGAGCATGGAAGTCTGCTCCTGGGTGTGCATGAATCGATCATGGGTTCCTGGTCCAGGAAATTTGTCAAAAAGGACCCGTTCTATTTTAAGGCACAGGCCTAATTTTCCTATCTTTGTGACATTATGAGCTTTACAGGCGAATCCAAAGGGTTTATCAACTACATTTATGATCGCTATCAGAACCTGTGCCTCAAGGATATCATACTGGTTTTTGAAGGGCAGATCACCCACCAGGTAATGAAAGCCCTGACCGGATTGGTCGAAGAACAACTAGACGATGTTGAGGATGACAGAGTGCTCCGAAGGGTCTATCATGTCATGGTCGAATCGCTTCAGAACATTAATCGTCACGCCGAAGCATACGAATACCGCGGACATCCCTACCCGGGAATGGGTCTGGTCCTGGTTGCCAAGAACAACGAGCGTTTCCAGGTAACCACCGGTAACATTATAGAGAATGGGCATGCAGAGGAAATAGCCATGTTCCTGGGCAAACTGAACAACATGGACCAGGATGCCCTGGATGATCTTTACAAAAAGCAACTACGGGAAGGGACCCTCTCTCCCAAAGGAGGCGCCGGTCTTGGTTTTATTGATATACGGCGTAAAACCGGGAACCACCTGGACTATAGTTTTGTGAAGATTGACAAAGAAACCTCCTTTTTTATTTTTACCTCCACCATAACCAGATAGGCTGCCGGACCCGCTCCGGATCGTTAAAAACTTATCTGCCACCGTACCTGGTGAATAATTAATTTTATGAATTGAACCGGGTCCTGAAGGGTCCCCCATAGAATGGAAGCCATGCCAAAACAAACCCTATGGCTGTTTACCGCGCTCTTTCTGCTGGCAGCCTGCGATCGGCGTCCATCTGAGCAACTGGAGATCAATATGGATACTGTGGATGTCGAAGAGCTCCGGATCTCCCCCGAGACCAGGAATGACATCATCCAGAACATCGCTTCTCCCATCGAGGTGGCGGCTCTGCTCAAAGGGCTCGACATTCCTTATTCCGACAGATACCTGGCCGATCCGGAAAGTCTCCCGACAAACACCAGCAATTTTGAAATGGCCTTCAGCCTAGGTGTCCTCAACGCCGACCTGGGCTACTTGAATATGTATGAGAAAACCGGAACGGCCGTCAACCTTCTCGACGGCATGAACCGGCTCACCGATGCCCTGCAGCTGGGAGATTTTTTTGATTTCAGTACCATCAAGCGTCTGGCCACCACAAACCCGGATCTGGATTCGCTAATGTTTATCTCCATGAACAGTTTCAACAAGATGGACGATAACCTGAGGAAGACCGGGCGGAGCGACCTGAGTGCCCTGTTGATCGCCGGGGTCTGGAT
>CAYRLP010000453.1:1766-3350 GCA_964424935.1 uncultured Bacteroides sp. | reverse complement strand
AAAGACGCCAAGGGGACCATTCCAGAGGATTGTCCTGGCATTTTCAATCTTTTCAAAATCTGTTCCCAGTACCAGGCCCGCGCCCTCCAGCTCATTGGTCACGTTTTTGATATCCCGGATGGATGCATGGGTAATGGTCAGGTCATCATAGGCATCGTTCAGTTCATTCCGGGGGTAATTACCCGTCTGGGCAGGATCCCGGTTATAGAAACGGGGATAGGGTTCGGCCACGTCGTTGACGGCTACAATGTTCCTGGACTGCTCGAAGTTGGTGGTTTTGTTGGTGACCCACACCTCGATCCGTGTAATGGAGACATCGGAAGTAATAACAGGCAGTCGCGACAGGGCTCTGTTGTAATTCTCCCGGAAATATTCCGAAAGGAAAAAGTGCTTGTTGGCATCATAATCGTCCACCGTCACCGAGTAGTCGGTCAGCTGTGCCCCTCCCTGAACATTGATAACGGATGATTCGCCCCGTTGCTGGGAAAAAACAGAGGTGACCGTCAACTTTCCAAACTGCAGCTCCGTCTTCAGCCCGAACAGGCTCTGGCTACCGTTGATCAGCGTCCCCGGAAGCGGAAGATTCACGTTACCTCCTTCGATCTTCTTAATGATTTCATCCTCCTTCCCCGAATATTCCAGTTTGGTCTGATTCTCAAAGTCGAAGGTGGCTTCCGTGTTGTAGCTGATGTCCATGGCCATCTTGTCGCCGATGGAGCCGGCCACATTCATAATGATCTTCTCATCAAAGGTAAAGGACGGAACGCTCCGAAGCCTCTCATTGATATTGGGATTGTCCTGTTTGGACAGATTGAATCCGAAAATCAGTTCGGCTGATCCCGACGGCACTATATTGATCACGTTGGATCCAAACAGGCGGTCAAAGGCTTCTCCTCCCACCTGGATCGGCGGGATAAAGGATAGCTGCTGTTCCAGGGTGGATCCGCTTGCTTTCAGGCGCCAGTAATCATGCACCTGCCTTTTCAGATCGTAGCGCTGGTACTCATCCATGGTCATGGTGGTGGGATTCCGGTAGTTCCAGCCCCCGATGGTTTCGGTGAACACATACTTCTTTGTCAGGGGATCATAAATGACCTGCGACTGGATATTGGATGGATTGTTCAGGTAGAGCGGGGAATTCAGGACCGATGAAGAGAAGGGATAGGAACCTTTGTCTGAGAAGGGATAATGAAGTGTTGTATCCTGGGCATGGGCTCCAACAGCCAGCAAGAATCCTATGACAATCAGAGATATGTGATGATGTCGGTACCTCACTACATATACTTCAAGGCAGCCTTCACTACCCCCTCCACAGAAAGCTCGGGCTGCTCTGATAAAATACGGGTTATTACCTTTTCTACTGTTTTTTTGGGAAAACCCAGCGCTACTAAAGCAGATAACGCTTCTTCACGTCCCGTATTGTCCTGCGAAAAGAATAATTCATCTATACCCACACCTAAACCGACCTTGTCTTTGAGATCAACTATGATCCGTTGAGCAGATTTAGCCCCAATCCCTTTAATCCCCTGCAACACGGCTACATTTCCGGCCAGAATTGCCTGAGAAACCTCTTCGGGTGAAAGT
>CAYRLP010000453.1:0-1756 GCA_964424935.1 uncultured Bacteroides sp. | reverse complement strand
CGGGCTGTATTGGCCCCAACTCCTGATACTGAAAGAAGCATTCGGAAAATCTCCCGCTCGTCACGGCCGCCAAATCCATAGAGAATCTGAGCATCCTCCCGGACCACAAAATGGAGGTAGATCCTGCCTGTTTTCTGCTGGCTGATCTGGCTGTATGTAAAAAGTGAAATGTGAATGTAGTAGGCCACATGACCTGCCTGGACTACCAGGTGGGCCGGACTTTTCTCGACAAACTCCCCCTCGATGTATTCATACATACCCTAGGTTTTGCTATGCAATATAGCAAAATAGGGCAGACGGTCAGAGGGTCTTTTTCAACTCGGTCTCCTCGTAGGCCTCGACCATATCCCCGGTCTTGATATCGTTGAAGTTTTCAATGGTCAGGCCGCATTCAAGACCGGATACCACTTCTTTGGCATCGTCCTTGAACCGTTTCAGGGATCCCAGTTCACCGCTGTAGATGACAATACCGTCCCGGATCAGCCGGACCTTGGAGCTTCTCTTGATCTTTCCTTCACGGACCACGCAACCGGCAATGGTCCCCACTTTTGTGATCTTGAAGGTTTCCAGGATTTCGAGGGTGCCGATGATATCTTCCTTGATCTCGGGGGAAAGCATCCCTTCCATGGCTGATTTTACCTCCTCAATGGCATCGTATATGATGGAATAGAGCCGGATATCGATCTGTTCCTTTTCCGCCAGTTTTCTGGCACTGAGGGACGGTCTTACCTGGAAGCCGATCACAATGGCGTTGGAAGCGGCTGCCAGCAGAATGTCGGATTCCGAAATCTGACCTACCGCCTTATGCTTGATATTGACCTGAATCTCCTCGGTACTCAGCTTAATAAGCGAATCCGAAAGGGCCTCGATGGATCCATCCACATCCCCCTTCACGATGACATTCAGTTCCTGGAAATTACCGATGGCAATCCGGCGCCCGATTTCGTCCAGGGTGATGTGTTTGGTGGTCCGCAGCTCCTGCTCCCGCTGCAGCTGCTCCCGTTTGTTGGCAATATCCTTGGCTTCCTTGTCGGTTTCCATCACATGGAAACTTTCACCGGCCTGCGGAGCACCGTTCAGCCCAAGGATCAGGGCTGGGGTGGAGGGTCCGGCTGCACTTATCTTCTTCCCCCTTTCATTGAACATGGCCTTCACGTGGCCGTAATGCTGTCCGGCCAGAACCACATCCCTGATCTTCAGGGTACCCGATTCCACCAGGATGGTGGCCACATTACCCCTTCCCCGGTCGAGGGTGGATTCAATGACGGTGCCGTGTGCGGGTTTGTTGGGATTGGCCTTCAGTTCAAGCAGTTCCGCTTCCAGCAATACCTTTTCCAGAAGCTCCTCAATATTGATATTCCCTTTGGCCGAGATCTCCTGGCTCTGGTATTTACCTCCCCAGTCCTCCACCATGTAGTTCATTCCGGCCAGTTCCTCCTTGATCTTTTCGGGATTTGCTGCAGGCAGGTCTATTTTATTGATGGCAAAAACGATGGGTACTCCTGCGGCCGCTGCATGGTTGATCGCTTCCACTGTCTGAGGTTTCACGCCGTCATCGGCGGCCACAACGATAATGGCCACATCGGTGATCTGGGCTCCTCTGGCGCGCATGGCAGTAAAGGCTTCGTGACCCGGTGTATCCAGGAAGGTGATCTTACGTCCCCCATCCAGTTCCACCCCGTAGGCTCCAATGTGCTGGGTAATGCCTCCTGCCTCCCCGGCTACCACATTGGCATGGCGTATCACATCCAGAAGC
>CAYRLP010000452.1:0-3351 GCA_964424935.1 uncultured Bacteroides sp. | reverse complement strand
CCGCTCACAGGGGGATGGAAAGTCACGCGGGATTCCCCCTCTGTTTCCCGGACCGGGATCGCCTCACCGGTACGGGGATTGTACCACCAGGTTTTAAATTGCTCACCCCGGATCCTTGAAAAATCGATGATAACCTCCGGGTTGGAAGGAAGGAACACGAAGGCGTAGCCTTCCCCCCGGGTAGCCGCAATATGATCAATGGTCCCCCCGGCGGAACCCCATATGATGGATTGGTCGGGATAGCGGTCCAGCATGGGACGGGATTCCATCAGTCCGCGAACATGGATCATATCCCATGCGGCAGGCAGGTCCAGGGCCTCCTTCCAGCTCATGGGCGGGTAGTTTACTGGTTCCCTTTCCGGAGTCCACATTTGCCAGATGCAATGGTTCCCGTAGGTGTGTCCGTGGGCACCGGAAAAGAGGGCCCAGTAAGCGGCCCTCCGCACGTCATCCTCCCCGGATATCCCGTTCCGGGGATCCCAGCCGAAGGGATGGGATTCATAGATGGGTTCACCATCCATACAGGGTTTTGCAGGATCCAGGGCATAGTCGGCCATGATCATGCGGTAATTGGGTATGTAACGATCGCTGTGTCCCGACTGATACATGTTGAAGTCCAGCCAGGCGGACCGGTGGAAACACTCCGAAGAGGACCTGGACCCCATGGGATGGAAGCTCATCAGGTGATTGTTGTCCTCTGATTTGATCCCCCGGGCCAGGGCGTCCCAGACTTCCTCGTTTCCACTGCAGGGCCGGTCTCCGCCAATGATCCAGATGATATTGGGAAAATCCTTGTAACGTTTTCCCAAAATGGTACCGTAGGCAAAGGCAGTCTCCTTTGTAAAGATTACCGGGCCCTCTCCCCATCGCTTCTCCACCTTGTCCCCCCAGGTGGGTAGGAGACCCATATACAGGCCCTTCTCAGCTGCCAGGGTGATGATGGAATCCACAAACAGGAAATAGGCTTCGTTGGGTCGGGTGGGATCCAGGTCGATCAGGGGAAGTTCCCCGTTTGCCGACGGCGTTTTTAGCCCGTCCAGTTCGGCCAGGATCACCGCCTGGATCACCGTGAATCCTTTTTCCCTCCGGTTCTCCAGGAACAGCTCGGCTTCCTTGAAGTTCAGCCTGTGAAACAGTTCCCAGGCTGTTTCTCCCAGGTAAAAAAAGGGATCCCCGTTGGCATGTTGCAGGTATCTGCCATTATCACTGATCCGAAGCCTTCCTTTGCCCAGATCGGTTGCCGGTCCCTTATGAACCGCTTCCTGGCCCGGAGAAGGGATCCCCGTGATCATCAGGAAGAAACAGAATATCATCCAGGACTTCATTGATCAGCTTCTAGTTTGTGCTGTAAACAAGGGCCCAGAGGATGCTGTTCCTCAGTTCCAGGGCCCGGGAAAAGTACTCCTTTGCCTGATCGCTGGCTCCGTTGACAAGGTTGCCCAGTGCCAGGTAGTAATAGGCGTAGGCCCGGCGTGTATCGGAATCCGCCTTCTCCCCGAATTTGGCAAAGAAATCCACCTCATCCTCCTGTTCCAGGGCTTTCTCCCCAATGCGGAACAGCTGCGTCAGGGATGCGCTGGCCTCCTGGTCCTGACCCAGCTCAAGCTGGGAAAGGGCCCGGAAATACAGGTACTCCGATTCTCCAACCGGTGTATCCGCAGCCTTTTTGAAGTAAGTCCTCGCCTTGGCAGGATCGTTCATTCCCTGGTAGGCCAGCGCGGTGAAATAGTAGATCTGGGCTTCTTTACGATAGGAAGAAATGCGACCGATGCGCTGGTTCGGCGGATAAGTATCCGCCTGGAGGAAGTGTTCAAGCGCCAGCCCAAGGTTGCCCGATTGCAGGTATTCCCAGCCTTTCAGCAAATGTGCATCCACAAACAGGTCGTGCAGGTGAACCACCCCTTCCTGGCGCAGAAAAGTATGTGTTTCCAGGGAGTTCAAGGCACTGTCGCATTCCCCGTTCAGGATCAGGACCTCAATTCCGCGCAGGTAGGAGTCCTCCCGCTGCTTCACAACCTCTTGATTGTCAGTAAACAGAGCCAGTCTCTTTTCCAGAGGCTCATTGTTCATTTCGTACAGCCGGTCCAGTTCCACAAAGTACCTGGGATCTTCCCTGTTCAGGCTGATGGCGGTTTCATAATGCGCGATAGCACCCGGCACATCATCCAGGTATCTGTAATATCCCCAGCCCAGGTTCCGGTGGGCAATTGCCATCCGGGGATTCAGCCTGACCGCCTGTCCCCAGTAGATGATTGCCTTGTTTGGCTGGTGATCATACAGAATATTCCCCATGTAATACCAGGCATTGGCATCATTCTCATTGTAGTCGAGGGCCGCCCGGAGGATATCGAGTGTTTCGAATCGGAAGGGGAAAACATAGTCGGTGGAGGCAACTGAAGCAGAGGTGAAGAGCTCGGCGGCAAGCTCATCGTCTCCCTGTTCCTGAGCGATCCAGGCACCATAGTAGGCCAGGATCGGGTAGGAGCTGAGGTTGGAGTCCGGGGAGTTCAAAGCCAGTTCGACGACCCGGCCGGCCTCATCCAGCAATCCTGCACGGATATAGGAACTGGCCAGCTCCAGGTAGTTCTCTTTGTTGTTATTCAGCAGGGTGGTGAATTCGGCGGCGGAAATGGCATTGTTTTGCAGGAGTTCAAAGGTGGCCCTGTGATTCAGGGGATCCAGCTGGAGCGCCCTTCTTGCTGTGATCCCCGCATCTGCCCGGTCGCCCAGATGACGCAGCACGGCTGATTTCAATGCATAGGATTGCGGGTTGATGTCATTCAGGGATATGGAACGGTCCAACTGTTCCAGGGCGATCTCAAACCGGCCCTGCAGGGCGGAAATTTCTGCCAGTTCGTAATAGGCTGCGGCATACCAGGCATGATCCCAGCTAGCCCGGTAAAGGGTGTCCACGGCCGCATCGTATTTCTTCAGTTTTTTCAGCACTACTCCAAGCCTGAACAGGGCCTCACAGTCCCTCGGACGGGTATAATTGTCCGTGATCCGGCGGATACTGTTCCGGTAGTAATCCGCGGCTTCTTCGTATTTACCAGCTTTCTCCGCCAGGCTTCCCAGGTGCAGGTTGGCCGTGGAGTTATAGAGGTCCCTGCGGACAGCTTCCAGGAAATAGTCTTTGGGGTCCAGGGCCGGGTTATGGAACTCCATGATCCTTTGTCCGGTCAGGACCAGCTCTTCCAGGTTTTCAATTTCTGCCGGCTTTTCCGGTGGAACAACCGGGGACGGAAGTTCCACTGCATCCGCGGCTTCCGGCTCACGGTAGGAGATCAATTCGCGGTCATCCGCATCGAGCAGGGTGATCGTGTATCTGGTGAGGTCCGGATTCCTGCCCAC
>CAYRLP010000451.1:0-3354 GCA_964424935.1 uncultured Bacteroides sp. | reverse complement strand
GTGGAGAAGCGGCACGGAATGGAGCCTGAACCGGATTGTCCTTTTCCGGATCGGATTCTGTGACGGGCCGGCTACCTTTACCGGGGGGCTTGGTTTGCACTACCCCGGATGGATCGTTGATTTCTCCTTTCAGTACGGGACCGGAAACGGCCTATCCCCTTCCACATGCCTGACCCATGCCTGGTAAGTCCTTTCCGGTCCAGTTTCTTCTCCTGGCCGGCACCACAGCCTGTCTCTCAGCGCAGCTGCCCATCCGGAGTATTCTGAACGTGGAAGATCTGTTGTACAGGAACGAATCAACGGTCATTCCGGAGAACCTGTGGAATGCCTTCAACGATTACGGGGACCGTCCCGTTGACCTGAACCGGGCCTCCCGGGAAGAACTTGAATCCTCCGGACTGTTCACCTCGTACCAGATTGAAAATCTTCTCATATACCGTGAAACCTTTGGCCCCATTTATTCCATCCACGAGCTGGCCGCACTCCCGGGTTTTCACCGCTCGGATTTACAGGAGATGGAGGCCTTAGTCCGCTTTCATTCCACCACGATCCCTCCCGGGAAATTCAGGATGCAACACAGGATCCTCATCGATTTGGGAAGCTCGTTCCCTCCGGGGGATGAGTACCGGTCCAATCCGGCATCAGGGACAAATCGCTTATTCGCCGGATCCCCCCTGAACACCACCTTTCGATGGAGATCCAGGGTCCGCCGTGACCTGTCATTGGCCCTTACCTATGATAAGGATTCAGGAGAACCATTCTTTTACCGGAACAGGCCCCAGTTTATCTCCGGATATATCTCTTATGAAGGGAAGAAGTTTATAAAACAGTGTGTGCTTGGCAACTTTCAACTAAATCAGGGTCTGGGTCTGGTCAACGGATCGGGTTTGTTTCACCGGGCGGGCGACCTCCGGATCAACCAGCAATCCCTTTCCAGGATCAGACCCTATGCTTCAAGGACCGAGACCGGTTTTGAACGGGGCGCTGCCTGCAAATTGGGATCCGGGAGATTTCAGCTGCTGGCTTGGGGCTCCTACCTTACATTCAGCCTGGCTCCTTCAAAACTTACAGAGCAAGCTTCAGCGGACAGCTGGTTCGATGCCAGGCGGACAACGGGCCTGTACCGTACCAAAGGAGAACTGGAAGGGAGGGAGCTGGCCTTCAGGATCCATACGGGGATTCAGTTGCTATTTAAAACAGAACATCTTGCCCTTGGGATACAGAACGGAACCGAATATGTTGGCCCTACCCGCAGAGCCATGGATGATCCGGTTGAAAAGCGGGTTTTATCCCGTCAGCAGAAATGCAGCCTTCACGGGAACTGGAGCAGGCAACAAATCCAGGTCTACGGGGAACTGGCGACGAGTCAGTACCGCTCTTTTGCTTTTCTGTTCGGGACCGCATATCATTTCAATGATTTTATTCAGGGAAGCATACTGGTTCACCATTACGGGGCACAATTCAACGGTTCGTTATCCTCCTCCTACGGCTCGGGAAATAAGATCCGGAATGAACAGGGTCTGGCTTTTCACCTTCATGTGGAGACCGGACCACGAATCACAGCTTTGTTCACAGGGGAACTGTTCCGTTACCCCATGCCAAGGTATCTGACCCGGGTACCGTCGGCCGGGTACAGGCTGGATCTCTCCCTGCAGAATCCCGGGACTCAATCACTGCAATGGAGGTTCAGGCTGGTAAGGAAAGCCTGGCAGGAAACCCCGGAGGACGAAGGGTCTGCAGTCCGTACCCTGCAGGATTTCCGGGTCAGCAGGCTCGATGGGCAATGGACTTACACGCATCAGGAAGGCTTCAAGTGGCACGGGAGGCTGGTGGCCGGATATCTCTCAGGAGCGGATCCCCATGTCCCCGGCTATGCCGCGGTACAACGGGTAAGTGTTGGAAACGGCAGGAACCTGAAAGCCACTGCCCAGCTTGTTTTCTTCCATGTAGTCGACTGGAGAAACCGGATCTACCTGTATGAACCTGACTTTTATTACAGTTTCAATTTCCCGGTTTGCTATGGAACCGGACAACGGACCACTTTCCTGATAACCACAAAACCCGCATCCTGGTTCACATTTTCAGTGAAAGTATCAGGTGTACACAGGAAGGGTAAAAGGGATTGGGAAGCCGGGGTGCAACTGCAGCTGAACCTTTAGTCAAATTTGATATCCGTCAGGTTGATCTGAACGGTGACCTTGCCCCTGAATTCATTTTCCATTAACTGGTAACATATATCAAAGGGATCTCCCTTGCTGATTTTTTCGAAATGACTGCCCTGATGGAATCCGATGGCAGGAAAGACCATAAAGGGATTCTCTTCGTGTATCAGGGTCAGCTTCAGATGTTCCCCATTGGTCCCCACGGTCCGGCCATATCCATTATCAACCACATTCTCCGAAAGGAAAACGGGACTGCTGTTTTCCGGGCCGAAAGGTTCAAACTGTTTCAATATCCTGAAGAACTGCTCCGTGATATCTGAAAGTTTCAGTTCCGTATCGATCTCCACCACAGGAATCAGCTGTTCGGGATTAATTGTCTCCCTGACAATCTGCTCAAAGCGTTCCTTGAACCTGGGAAGGTTCTGGACTTTCATGGTCAGTCCCGCAGCGTATTTATGTCCCCCGAAATTTTCCAGCAGGTCACTGCACGACTCAATGGCCTGATAAAGATCAAAACCGTTAACAGATCTGGCCGACCCCGTAACCAGTCCATTGGACCTGGTAAGAATCACTGTGGGTTTATAGTAATGATCCAGGAGCCTGGAAGCGACAATGCCAATGACCCCTTTATGCCATTCCGGGTTATAGAGTACCGTGCAAGACTTGTCCTTGAGGGATGCATCGCTCTGAATCATGTCAATGGCCTGCCGTGTGATTTCAGTATCAATATTTCTCCGGTCCAGGTTGTAAACATTGATCTTTTTGCTGATGATATGTGCCTCTTCCCCATTATCACATACCAGCAGGTCCACCGATTTCCTGCCCGATTCCATTCTGCCTGCCGCATTGATACGGGGACCGATCTTAAATACGATATCTTCAATGGTGATCCCCTTTTTATCCATCCCCGCCACATCAATGATGGCCTTTAAGCCGATGGATGGGCGTTCATTCAGTTTTTTCAGGCCATAGTGAGCCAGGATCCTGTTTTCGCCGGTGATGGGCACTATGTCAGAGGCAATACTAACCACGACCAGGTCCAGATAGTCAAAGACCTTTTCGTCGTCCAGTCCGGATTTCCTCCCGAAAGCTTGAATTAGTTTGAGCCCCACTCCACAGCCGGATAGCTCCTTGTAGGGATAGTTGCATCCTTCCTGCTTGGGATCCAGGACCGCTACAGCCTGTGGTATAG
>CAYRLP010000450.1:0-3366 GCA_964424935.1 uncultured Bacteroides sp. | reverse complement strand
TGAAGGGACTGGCCAATCTTCTGAAACGGATGACCGCGGAGCTGCAGACCGAACCGAACTACCTTTTCTACCTGGCCACACCACCTTCCCTTTACGGCTCGGTTCCCCGCCTGCTTCATGCTGCAGGCCTGACGGCCGAGGAAGGAGGGTGTTTCCGGAGGATCGTTATTGAAAAACCTTTCGGGACGGATTACCCTTCGGCCAGTGAACTGAACCGGACCCTGCTGTCCTGCCTGAAGGAGCATCAGGTGTACCGGATCGATCACTTCCTGGGGAAGGAGACGGTACAGAATGTGCTGGTAACCCGCTTTTCCAACGGGATTTTTGAACCGCTATGGAACAGGAACTATGTTCATCACGTGGAAATTACCGCTGCGGAGAGCCTGGGGGTTGGAAACAGGGGAGGGTATTACGATCAGGCAGGAGCCCTGCGCGATATGCTGCAGAACCATTTGCTGCAGCTGGTCGCACTGGTGGCCATGGAGCCTCCCACCGTGATCAGCCCGGATGCCATCCGGAATGAAGTGCTGAAGGTGTTCCAGTCTTTCCGGCCCCTGACAGGGGATGCCATTCGTAAGCAGGTGATCCGGGGACAGTATGTGGCCTCCCATGTCAGGGGGGAGGAGATGAACGGTTACAGGTCGGAAGAAGGGATCCCGGAGGAGAGCCGGACCGAGACCTTTGTGGCCATGAAACTGCATATTGATAACTGGCGCTGGGGGGGTGTTCCCTTCTACATCCGCACCGGGAAGCGCTTACCCACCAAAGTATCGGAGATCGTGGTGCATTTTAAACCCTCCCCCCACATATTATTCCGTGATCATCAGGGGGGCACTTCGGGAGGCAACCAGCTGGTGATCCGAATTCAGCCGGATGAAGGGATCCTCCTGAAGTTTGGAATGAAGATCCAGGGAGCCGGATTCAAGGTTCAGGATGCCAACCTGGATTTTCACTATAAAGACCTGACCGACAATTATATCCCTGATGCCTATCAACGTCTGCTGCTGGATTGCATGCAGGGCGACAGCACCCTCTACGCGCGCGGGGATGCTGTGGAAGCGGCCTGGTGTTTTGTGGATCCGGTCCTCTCGGCCTGGCAGGAGGAAACGGACATTCCGCTGCACGGATACCCCTGTGGCACCTGGGGACCCGAGGTGGCGGACCGGATGTTTGAAGAACAGGGATATACCTGGCGATATCCATGTAAGAACCTGGCCGACGACGGCCTTTATTGTGAATTGTAATGGAGAGAAAGAGAACCTACATCTATCCGGACAGGGAATCCCTGGTAGCGGCATTCGTGTGTGAGATCCAGCGCTTCCTGGGTGAGCCCCGGGGAGGAGGAAAGCAAACGCACATTGCCTTTTCAGGGGGATCCACGCCGCTTGATATCTTCAGGCAGCTGGCAGAACATACATCCGGAGAGGACTGGTCGGATACCCATATATACTGGGGTGATGAGCGTTGTGTTCCGTCCGGCCACCCCGACAGCAATTATGGAAATGCCCGGGAAGCATTGCTGGAGGTCCTGGATCTGGATCCGAATCAGATCCACCCGATCCGTGGGGGTGAAGAACCCAGCAGGGAGGCAGATGCCTACGGGGAACTTTTGCAAAGGCAACTGCCCCTTGAGAATGGATTCCCGGTGTTTGACTGGATCTGGCTCGGACTTGGAACCGATGGTCATACTGCCTCGATCTTTCCCCATGAAATCGAACTATGGACCTCCGGAGCACCCTGCGTGGTTACCCTTCACCCGGAGTCCGGGCAGTCGAGGATTTCCCTGACGGGCGGAGTGCTCAATGCAGCCAGGCGGGTCTCCTTCCTTCTGTCCGGGGGGGAGAAGTCAAAGGTGTTGCGGGAGATCTTCAAAAAGGAGGGAAGTTACATGGCTTATCCCGCATTTTATGTGAACCCGGTTTCAGGCATCCTGGAGTGGTACCTGGACCAGGACGCCGCCAAGCTGCTGTAAACATGAAGCATCCCGACACGCTTGAATATGCCAGGGAACTGGACCGGGCGGATCCGCTTGCACAATTCAGGAAGGAATTTGAGATCCGGGACCCCTCCCTGATCTACCTGGATGGGAATTCGCTGGGGCGCCTTCCTGTGAAAGCAGCTGAATCCATTGAACATACTGTCCGGGAACAATGGGGGGAACAGCTGATCCGGAGCTGGAACCAGGGTTGGTACACACAGTCGGCCCGGCTCGGAAGGATGATCGCCGGGATCGTTGGCGCACACCCGGATGAAGTGATCGTATCCGATTCCACTTCCATAAACCTATATAAACTGGCCTATGGGGCCCTGCAGATCAAGGAGGGCAGAACGGAAATCATTTCCGATGATCTGAACTTCCCATCCGATCTGTATATCCTTCAGGGATTAATCAGGCAACTGGGAGGTCAACACGAGCTGAAACTGCTGCCATCTCCGGACAGCATTTCAGCCGACGTGACCCGGCTGGCCCGCATGATCCATTCCCGGACTGCCCTGGTCTCCCTTTCGCACGTGACCTATAAAAGTGCCTATCTGTACAACATGAAGCAGGTGACGGAACTTGCGCATAAGCACCATGCGCTTATTTTATGGGATCTGAGCCATTCAGCAGGGGTGGTCCCGGTACAGCTTGAGCAAAGCGGCGCGGACCTGGCAGTGGGCTGTACCTACAAATATCTGAACGGGGGCCCGGGTTCCCCGGCCTTTCTCTATGTGAGAAGAGCGCTGCAGGAACGTCTTGAAAATCCTATACAGGGATGGTTCGGGGAACAGAACCCATTTGAGTTCGGTCTGCAGTTCCGGAAATCCGAGGGAATCCGCAAATTCCTTACGGGAACACCCCCGGTGATCAGTGCATCCGGACTCGAGCCTGCCCTTTCCATGATCCTGGAGGCAGGAATCGGACCGATCCGGGAGAAAAGTGTGGCCCAGACCGAATATTTATGCTCCCTGGCGCAGCGGTGGCTGTTTGGGGAGGGGATGCAGCTGGGAACACCAGCCAGGCCGGAACAAAGGGGATCCCACATCACGCTGAAACACCCGGAAGCATATCGGATCGGCAAGGCCTTAAGCGATCCTGCCGTGGGAGACTTCGCGGTTATTCCTGATTTCCGGGAACCTGATAATCTGCGGTTTGGCATCAGTCCCCTCTATACCTCCTATGAAGAGATTTATCATGCCATGAGGCAGCTAAAGGATATTACAAGCGGAAAGCTCTATCTAAACTATCCTTTGTCCAGGGATCCGGTCACCTGAGACCTTGACCCTGCTATGGCTTATTCCTTGATCCGGGTGGCCTTCATGGGGAATTCCCCGCCCTGAACCAGGAGTAATCCGTTGTAGGCATCCCCGTCAAAGGTTCCTTCC
>CAYRLP010000449.1:0-3372 GCA_964424935.1 uncultured Bacteroides sp. | reverse complement strand
ATTCCCAGCAGGGCAAGCCAGGGAAGCGGTGAATCGAATTTCTGGGCCCAGACCACGAAAAGGTCTACAGGGATCATCCCGGTAAAAGATTCTGAAATAAAAAAGAGTAGTAGGACGAAGCGGTCGGACAGCCGTTCCAGAATTCCTCCGAACAGGCTCTCAAAATCCACCAGGTATTTACCAATCAGGAATAAAATCAACACCACCAGGGCATAGACCAGCAGGATCAGTAACAGGCTTCTCCCGATGTACCTGAAGAATCCCCTTTCTTTCAGGCTTTTAAAGTTATTTCCTTTCTTGGTCTCAGGACCACCCAGGGTTGATTTCACAGGATTATCTGACATTGTCTTTCCAATAGGGATGCGTCCTTTAAATTACAAATATTGCCCGTTTATACAAATAACCGTGGGGCACCGTTATGGATTTGATTTGCGGATATCATAGGCCACTAAAGCATCCCCGTGCCTCTGATACAGGATCCCCCGGTGGATCACCGGATGTGAGAAATGCTGTCCGTCGCCCCGGGCAACCCGGAAGGAGCTTTCCACCTTCATTTTACCCTCCCGGTAACTGAGCAGATACATCTGGCCCCTCTGGTTGTAATAATAAAGGTGCTCATCTGCAGCAATCAGGGCCCCCTGGCCGATTTTCAGGGAGTCGGTCAGGATCCCGGACGCCGCATCTATGGAAAACAGATACTGGCTGTGAGTTCCACTGGTATAGAGATGATCGTCCAGCAGAACCACACCACCCATGAAACTGTCAAAGCCCGGGTTACGCCAGACTTCTGTGATTTTCTTAGTGTCCGCTGAGAGGTCGAGCCGGACCCCTCCGTTGCCATCCCCGGCCACGTAGTAGAGGGAACCCTCGTTGTATACTACCGAATTGGCATGGGTGTCGCCGTATCCCAGGCTCCTTTTTTCAGGAGGGTAACTGGTCTGTTCCTGAGACCAGAGCAATTCGCCGGTTTCCGCATCCAGTCCCAGAAGATGGTATGCTGTGAAGGTGACGAAAATCTGGCGCTGGGGAAGGGAGATCAGCGCACCGGGATTGTAGCCGGGATACTCACCGAATCCCGGATTACTCCAGATCAGCTCCCCGGTAAAACGGTTTAGAGCCACCACATTATAGATTTTACCCCCCGGGGTCCAGAACACACGGTCATCCAGTACTACCGCAGCCTCCGAATGCCCGTGAAGGGGATAGACACCCTGAAAATCCCTCTTGAATTCCTTGTCCCAGACCAGGCTGCCATCGGCTCTGTTCAGGCAATAGAGGTTCCCCATTCCCGTTCCCACATAAATATAGTCGCCTGCAATGGTCGGCGCCGAACGTGATCCGGGATAACTGGTGACCCACTCTTTTCCCAGGGCGGTCTGCCAGAGCCTGTTGCCTTCCAGGTCAAAGCAGTGCAGCAGGGTCAAGCTATCCACTTCCCCGGTGATATAGAACCGTTCTTCCGTAAACTGGGGGGAACCAAATCCCCTCCCCAGGCCATCAACCGCCCAGAGTTCCCCGGGCCCGTCTTCGGGCCACTGCTCCAGCAGACCCGTATCGGGATAGATTCCCATTCGGTCCGTTCCCCTCCATTCATAGAGTTCAGTTTCAGAACGGGAACAGGAGAACAGCACCAAGAAGATCAGCGGCAATACATACTTTACCATGGCAGGCGAATTTTGATTTAAAAAGCCCTAAGATACTACATTGCTTTGAATCTGGATACATGTACGGTTCAGTCATCGAATCCGACAATCCGGTAATTCTTTTTTCCATTTGATGTTTTCCTGCTCCAGCTTTGTAGTGTTATGAAACATCAGCTGCTTTTCGCTTTCGCCCTCCTGCTCTCCGGCCACCTGCTGGGTCAGTCTACCATCCGGGGCGTGATCCGGGAAACCAGGGGAGAAACCCTGGCAGGGGCGAATATTTATATTGAAGGAACCTACGATGGCACCACCAGCAATGCCGAGGGGAGTTTCATCCTGGAAACATCGGAATCAGGGGACCTGGTTCTGTGCATCGAATTCATCGGCTTCAGGAAGGTGCGCAAAGCGATTCATCTGGACGGAAACCTTCTCGAACTGGCAACCATTGAGATGAAGGAGGAGATCAATGAACTGAACGCTGTCACCATTACGGCCGGGACTTTCGAAGCGGGTGATAAGAAGAAATCCATTTCCCTGAATTCCCTGGATATGGTCACCACCGATGGCTCTTCCGGTGATGTGTATGGATCCCTGCAGGCCCTGCCAGGGACCACCACTGTTGGGGAATCGGGGAAGCTCTTTGTAAAAGGAGGGGACAGCCGTGAATCAAAAACATACATCGACGGCACCCTGGTCTATGTACCCTATGGTTCCTCCGCACCCAACACCGCCGTGCGTGGCCGGTTCAGCCCCTTCATGTTCAGCGGGATGATGTTCAGTACAGGGGGGTATTCGGCAGAATACGGACAGGCCCTTTCCTCGGTTCTTGCCCTGAAAACGAACGCCATGCCGGTACAGGACCAGCTAAACATATCCTTTCTGACCGTGGGTGCGGAACTGGGCGGGACAAAATCCTGGGAACAGGCCTCCCTGACAAGCTCGGTCTCCTATTACAATCTTACCCCTTACATGAGACTCGTCCCCCAGTATACACGCTGGGAAAAGGAACCGCAATCCATAAACGGAGAGATGAGTTTCAGGCTTCGGACCGGAAAATCCGGGATGCTGAAGATCTATGGGACCCTGAACCGCTCCGGCCTGACCAGCATCGAGGAAGACCTGGATAATCCTGGAAACACTTTCCAATACAGGCTTGTGAACGACAACCAGTACATGAATGCCTCATGGAACGGGGAAATACGGAAGGACTGGATTCTGAGCACCGGCTTCTCCTATACCAATAATCAGGACCAGATATCCATCGACAGCCTGAAACACAATGAGTCGCTTCGCGGTACACATTCAAAAATCACGCTGAAACACAAATTCTCGGATCATGCGGGATTAATGGCCGGTGCGGAATGGTTTGCCAGAACCGTTGCACTGGAGTTTCCCCAGGCGGAACCCGCCGCATTGCGAAGCCATACCATGCACACCCTGGCCGGATTTGTGGAAGCCGAATTATACGCGACCTCCAGGTTCATAACCAGGGCAGGTACCCGGCTGGAATATGCATCCTACCTGAAACGTTCAAGTCTGTCACCCAGGGTTTCTGCAGCCTACAAGCTGGGAAGCAGAAGCCAGATATCCGTGGCCTATGGCTGGTTCTTCCAGGATCCGGATGACGAGTTTCTGCTGTATACGGACCAGCTGGATTTTGAACGGGCCAATCATTATACCTTCAACTTCCTGGTCCAGGATGACGGAAGAGCCCTGCACAGTGAGATCT
>CAYRLP010000448.1:0-3374 GCA_964424935.1 uncultured Bacteroides sp. | reverse complement strand
ATATTATCCATCGCCTCGAGGTTGCCCTGATCGTCAGCAAGGAGATCGGGCTGGGGGTTACCAGCACCGTATGCGCCATCCTTCACGATGTGGTGGAGGATACGGACCTGACCATCGAGGACATCGAGAATGCCTTCGGAAAAAAGATTGCATCCATTGTGGACGGACTCACCAAGATCTCCGGTGTCTTTGATAAAGAATCCAATTCGCTTCAGGCTGAGAATTTCCGGAAGATGCTGCTTACACTGTCGGACGATGTTCGGGTGATCTTCATCAAGCTGGCAGACCGCCTGCATAATATGCGTACGCTGGGTTACCTTCCCCGGAACAAGCAGATCAAGATTGCCGGGGAAACGATTTACCTGTATGCCCCGCTGGCCCACAGGCTGGGTTTGCACCAGGTGAAGTCCGAACTGGAGGATCTCAGCCTGAAATACCGCTACCCGGAAGTGTATAATGAAATCAGCGAAAAGATCAAACTCACCGAGGAGCGGCGTCTGCATCTGATCAACCACTTCTCCCTCCCCATCGTTGACGCCCTGCAAAAGAATAAATTTGAATTCAGTATAACGGGCAGGCCGAAATCGATCTATTCCATCTGGCAGAAGATGCATCAGAAGAATGTCACTTTCGAAGAGATCTACGATCTTTTTGCCATCCGCATCGTTTTCAATCCCAAGGAGAAAATCCCGGAAAAGACGCAGTGCTGGAATGTCTACTCCATAATCACCGATATTTATCCCCCCAAACCGGAACGTATCCGGGACTGGGTATCCACCCCCAAGGCAAACGGGTATGAAGCACTGCACACCACTGTTATGGGACCCAATGGAAAATGGATGGAGGTTCAGATCCGGTCCAAACGGATGGATGAAATTGCCGAACGGGGCTTTGCTGCTCACTGGAAATACAAGGACAAGAGTTCACCGGAAACGGAACTGGATAAGTGGATCAAACGAATCCGCGAAACCCTGGAAACTCCAACAGGGGACGCAATGGAATTCCTGGATGATTTCAAGCTCAACCTTTTTTCATCTGAAATCATGGTTTTTACGCCCAAGGGCCATATCATCACCCTGCCCAAGGACGCCACTGCCCTGGATTTTGCCTATGATATTCATACGGAAATAGGGAATAAAGCCATCGGAGCCAAGGTCAATCACCGGCTGGTACCCCTGAGCCATATCCTGAGCAGTGGTGACCAGGTGGAAATCCTGACTTCCGATGTCCAGAAACCTACCATGGAATGGTCCCAGTTCGTCAGCACCGTAAAGGCCAAATCCGCCATCAAGAACGCCCTGAAAGCTGAAACCAAGAACCGTACCGAGGTAGGGAAGCAACTTCTGATAGAAAAACTGAAAGAGCTCAATCTGACGCCCAGCTCAAGGATCCTGAAGAAACTTGTTCCAGCCTATGATTCCACTCACAAGGATGAACTCTATTCGAAAATCGGAAGTGGCATCATCAACCTGGATGACCTGAAAGAGGTGCTGAGCAAGAACACCAAGAATAAATGGGTCCGGGTATGGGACCTTTCGGTCGGCCGCTCACAGAAAAAACCCGAGAGCAAAGCAGAGTATGACTCCCGGGGCACTCTTATACTCAAGGAGCGCGTTGGCGATGAGGAGAGTCACTATACCCTGGCCAATTGCTGCAGCCCCATCCCAGGCGATGAAGTGGTCGCCGTACGCCAGGATGACGGTACTGTGCTCGTGCACCGCACAGATTGCAGCACGGCAGTGAAGATCATGTCAAGCCAGGGAGATCGGCTGGTTGCTGCCCGGTGGACACAGCACAAGGTCCTTTCCTACCTGGCCAGAATCCAGTTAAGCGGCTGGGACCGCTTTGGGGTTTACAACTCCATCACCAATACCATTACAGAAGAACTGAACATCAGCATGAGAACCATCAATCTGCACGGACATGATGGTATCTTTAACGGCACCATAGACCTGTATGTTCACAACACAAATGACCTCAATAACCTGATCCTTAACCTGATGAAGCTGCGGGGAGTGGAGTCCGTCCACCGGGTGGATATCACAGAGTAATTTTTCCTGTTTATCTGTACTAAATTAAAATTATTGCTATCTTGCGATGTAATTATTATTTAGACTAAGTATGGTGCAAGAGGAGACCAAAGAAACTGTCAAGCAGATCTTTACTGAGTACCTGGAAAAAAAAGGGCACCGAAAAACACCCGAACGCTATGCCATTCTGGATGAGATCTATTCCCGGGACGGACACTTTGATATAGAGTCGCTCTATATCTTCATGAAAAACAAAAATTACAGGGTAAGCAGGGCCACATTGTACAATACCATCGAGCTGTTACTTGACTGCAATCTGGTCGTAAAACATCAGTTCGGTAAAAACATTGCCCAGTTTGAAAAGGCCTATCGCTGCATGCAACACGATCACCTGATTGACATGGTCTCCGGCAATGTG
This sequence comes from uncultured Bacteroides sp., assembly GCA_964424935.1. GTDB lineage: Bacteria > Bacteroidota > Bacteroidia > Bacteroidales. The sequence goes on along the minus strand of CAYRLP010000448.1, from coordinate 926 downwards.
ATTGAATTCTGCGATCCCCGGATTGAAGAGATCATAAAGACTGCCTGCGAGCTCAACAACTTCACTCCAAGTCATCACTCACTTTATATCTACGGAAAGAGTAAGATTGGACAGGACGAGGGCAAATAAGTAGCGCTTTTTTTCGTATTTTTATGGGGTCTTAATTGCCGGTAAACCGGCCTGTATAGTGCTTATTAAATCTGAAAACTTATGAAAGTGGATGTGCTTCTAGGTCTCCAGTGGGGAGACGAAGGAAAAGGTAAAGTAGTGGATGTACTGACCCCCCGCTACGATATCATCACCAGGTTCCAGGGGGGACCCAATGCGGGACATACCCTGGAGTTCAACAACATCAAACATATCCTCCATAATATTCCATCCGGGATATTCAGGGAGGACAAGCTGAATATAATCACCAATGGTGTCGTGCTGGATCCCATTGTATTCAAGCGTGAGATCGACACCCTTGAGGCTATGAAGGTTAATCTGACCAAAAACCTTTGGATCTCCAAAAGAGCCCATCTGATCCTCCCGACACACCGGATCCTTGATGCGGCTTCTGAGGCAGCCAAAGGGAAATCCAAAATTGGCTCCACCCTGAAAGGGATAGGGCCTACCTATATGGATAAGACCGGAAGGAACGGACTGCGGGTGGGTGATATTGAGCTCAACTTCAGGGAAAAATATGAGGCACTGAAAGCAAAGCATATTCAATTGCTGAAGCAATATGACTTCGACTACAACCTGGAAGAAGAAGAGCTGTTCTTCGAAGGGATCAAAGTGATCCGGCGCTTCAGGCATGTGAATACGGAATATGAGATATTCAGGGCCCTGGAACAGGGAAAGAGTATACTCGCAGAAGGGGCACAGGGGACCCTGCTGGATATTGACTTCGGATCCTATCCCTTCGTCACTTCGTCCAATAC
>CAYRLP010000447.1:2309-3377 GCA_964424935.1 uncultured Bacteroides sp. | reverse complement strand
CCCAGGGTTCATAATAGGAAGGGAAGACAGTCATGTCCAGGCCAATCAGAAGCTCATAATAAGCCAGGTTAAAAATCCCATCAGTCCCGTTCAGGTACGAGGGAACAAAGATGATCTTCACCTTATCCTCGGCGGTATTGTTTAGTCCGTTCTTTTTGATCCGGTTCAGGATCTGGTCATTTTCCTCGTAATGCAGGTTGTGGGTCAGGTGATGCTGGGATACCTCTTTCTTATTACCGGGTTCCATCGCTTCCAGAAGATCCTTGCGGGGACCGTAGTGATGGGCCGGGATCAGAAGGAAAGCAACCGCATGACCCGGTAAATTCTTTTCCCTGTTCAGCGTCCCCAGCGCATCAATAAACAGATCGATCCCCTTATTCCTGAATTCATACCTGCCACTGGTGGCCATCAGCAGGGTATCTTCAGGCAGTGCGGTCCCTGTAAGTCCGGATGCCACCTGCAGCATCTTTTCTCTTGCCTTTGTTCTAGCGGCTTCAAACACGGATGGTTCCGGAACAAAGCTGTCCTCGAATCCATTGGGCAACACTTCATCCACTTCCCGCCCATGAACACGGAAACACTCCTTTGCTGTGAGCTGGCTCACGGTAGTAAAGGCATCCGCATGGGTACTGGCCAGCTTTTCCATGGAATGTTTGGAAACCACATTCAGCTCCCTGGCTTTCTGATCACTCTGAAGTTGATCTATCTGGCTGTAAAGGGCTTGGCCGTTCCCCGCCATGGAACGGCCCACCGTAGTGGCATGGGTGGTGAAAACGGTTCCCACGGTAGCCTGGTATTGTTCCAGGTACAGAAGGCCGGCCCCTGTCTGCCATTCATGAAAATGGGCCACCAGGTATTTCTTCTCCTGATTGAAATACCTGGAGAAACTCTCTATAGCCTTTCCGGCTGCATATCCAAACAAGGCCGGCTCAATATAATCCCACTGGCCGCTGATGGAATCTAGCTTGTAGTATTCCCACAGTTGTTTGAAAATCTCGTCCTTTCGGTTAATGAACGTGGTGAAATCAATCATGACCGCAATGGGACTTCCCGCAATCTTCCACCGGC
>CAYRLP010000447.1:0-2299 GCA_964424935.1 uncultured Bacteroides sp. | reverse complement strand
TCGAACAACATTGGTTGCCCGTGCAGTTGAAAGTTCCCAATTGGTCGGAAATTTCTCCTGAAGCCGCGAGGAAATGGGAACATTGTCTGTATGACCTTCAACCCGAATAATTTTATCTTCCATATTTTTCAGGATGTTCCCCACTCTCCCTCCAAACGTCCGGACCAATGGCAATATAGTGATCGGCCATCTCTTTGACCACGCTCAGGGCCTTGGTAGAGATTACCGTATGAATCCCACCAATTTTATTGCATATTTCCCAGCTAACCTCGAATAAATAATCAGGTTTTTTCATCCTTCCATATGTTTCAGGTAATTAGCTTTTTTTACCCGCTGGACCTTTCTTTGTTGCTGAGGCTGTTTTCCTACCGGCAGCTGACTCTTTCTTGGCTGCGGGTTTGGCAGCCGTTGATACTCTTTTGGCTGCGGGTTTGGCAGCTGTTGATTCCTTTTTCGCTGCGGGTTTGGCAGCTGTTGATTCCTTTTTCGCTGCGGGTTTGGCTGCTGTTGAAACTTTTTGTTCAACGGGTTTTACAGCCGCTTTATACTGGGATGCCAGACGGCGTTCCAGTTTCTCCAGCTGCTCATCCTTCTCCTTGATGATCTTGCTCAACCGGGCCACATCGTCATCTACTTTCACACGCACAGCTGCGTTGACCCTGATCTCAAAGTCACTCAGTATATTCATGTAATTAATAAATGCGTCATACGGGGTGTCAAAGGGATTGAAATAAGAATGGACCTCCCCGTCGGAAAAAAACTTGGTGGACATGTAGTAGAAATGATCGCTCACCTGCATGTAGGCATAATCCTGGATGATCCCGGCATCTTTGGAATCATAGACCTTTTCACCCAGAGCATATAGTTTATCAAATGCCTCACGCTGCATTTCATTTCCAAGCCAGGCCGTCAGATCACGTTCCTCATCTGCCCAGGAGATGGGGTGAGGAACATTCACCGCTGAAATTACCTGGAGCTTGCTGGCTACCTCGGAAGGTGTGCTGAAGGTAAATGGCGAACTTTTGAACACACGGCCCGGCAACGCCTCCATAAAATCAAAAATCCCTGTTTCTACCCACTGGTGCTCACCAAATGTTTCATAATCCATGAACAGGTTAACGACCTCTTCATTCGGGGGTAGCTGATTCAGCCAATTCACAAACTTACCGACCGTCAGGGGATGTTCTGACCATCCTTTGTTGGAAAACCTGAATGCAATATCATCAGATAGCTTGAAATTCTTCAGCAGCAGCTTCAATTTTGGATTGATGGCATTGCAATACAGGTAGTTGGGACTTTTCCAACCGAGGACGTGCTTGGCCCCTTCTGTCAGCATGGCTTTGAATCCCATGTCCGCCACCATGGCTCCAATCTGATCCGAATATACCAGCTCCGTATTCCGAAATACCTTGGGTTCCTGTCCGAAATACTCCTTGATCAGTTCATCGTGAGCACGGATCTGGCGCTCAAACTCCTCCCGGCCCTTCAGGGAACTGAGTGAATGGGCATAGGTTTCGGAAAGAAATTCCACCTTGCCTGTCTGGGCCAAAAGCTTAAAACTTTCCAGGACCTCGGGGGCATAAAGCCTGAACTGTTCCATGGCTATTCCCGAAATGGAAAAAGCTATTTTAAACCGTCCCTTGTGCTTTTGTATAAGTTTAAGCATCAGCTCATTGGCAGGTAAGTAACATTTCTGAGCCACCTTCTGCAGAATCGTTTCATTGGAAAAATCATCGTAGTAATAATGTTCGTTCCCGATATCGAAAAACCGGTACCTTTTGAAACGAAAAGGCTGGTGTACCTGGAAATAGAAACAGATGGTTCTCATATGATTGCTAGTTATTTTTCTATGATACAAATTCTTTATAGATGGCATGAACCTTTTCCCCGGATCTCTCCCACTTCATATTGTTTACTTCCGCTACTCCATGGGTCCTGAACATTTCTGAAAGTGAAGGATAATTCAGGAGTCCGTAAATGGCATCGGACAGGGCATCCACATCCCAGAAATCTACCTTGAAGGCATACTGGAGGACTTCCGCTACCCCGGATTGATAGGAAATAATGGAAGGCACGTTGGATTGCATGGCTTCAAGGGGAGAGATCCCGAAAGGTTCTGAAACAGATGGCATCACATACAAATCGCTGATGGAAAACATCCGGAACACATCATCCCCTTTCAGGAATCCGGTGAAGTGAAATTTATCGGAAATCCCCAGGGATGCAGTCCAGTGAATCATGTTTTCCAGCAATTCTCCGCTTCCCGCCATTACAAAGCGCACGTTGTCCATTTTCTGAA
>CAYRLP010000446.1:0-3382 GCA_964424935.1 uncultured Bacteroides sp. | reverse complement strand
CTGATCGTCTACCGGCTCATAATACGCAGGAGAAAAGGCCGAAAATCGGATACGTTCTCAGCGGGGGAGGGGCCAAGGGAATGGCCCATGTGGGGGTACTGAAGGTTTTGGAGGAGGTGGGCCTGGAGCCCGATTATATTACGGGCACCAGCATGGGAAGTATTATGGGAGGACTCTATTCCATAGGTTATACAGCCGATGAGATTGCCCATTTGATTGAGACTATCGACTGGAGTACGGTGCTCACCAATGAAATCCCCTCCAACAAGGTGCTGATGCAACGAAAACATGAGTATCAGCGATACCTGCTTGAGATGCCTGTTTATGACGGAAAACCGGAGCTTCCTGCCGGGTTGATCGAGGGTCAAAAACTATCAGCACTGTTTTCGGAACTTACCTGGAGACAGGCGGGAGTGGATGATTTCAGGGACTTCCCCTATCCTTTTGCCTGTATCGGCACTGATATCCTCAAAGGAGAAAAAGTGGAGATGACTTCCGGTGATCTCTCTTCGGCCATGCGGGCAAGCATGGCCATCCCTAGTGTGTTTACAGCGGTGTCAAGGGATTCCAGCCATCTTTTGGTGGATGGGGGTGTGGTACGAAACTTCCCGGTCCAGGAAGCCCTGGATATGGGGGCAGATATCATCATCGGGGTGTATGTGGGATTTGACCGGGAGATGAAGCCGGAGCAGCTACGGTCCCTGACCAGTGTGATTACCCGTACTTCCCTTCTTTCCGGTGCCCATGACGTAAATTCCCAGATGCCGCTGGTAAACTATCTGATTCTTCCAGACCTGGAAAGGTTTGGCCCTTCAGATTTCACCAGGGGGGTGGAAATCATGAACCTTGGGGAAAAAGCTGCAAGGGCCCAGATTGACCGCTTAAGGGCTCTGGCTGATTCGGTGAACAACCTGGGCGCCCCCTCGGCAAGAAAAAAACTTCCCTCCAACGATTCCCTTTTAATCGTGGACCTGGAAGTACCGGATGCCACACCTTCCATGGAGAGTTTTATTGTAGCAAAATCAGGCATTGAACCGGGACAGTGGATCACTCCCGATCGGTTGAATGAGGGAATCGACCGGCTTTTCGGCACCCTGTTTTTCGATAAGATCGAATACTACTTCGAAGACGTGGAGGAAGGTAAAAAACTGGTATTCAGGATCAAAGAAAAAACCCCTTCATCCATTGGCGTGGCCATTCATTACGACAATGAATTCGGTCCCGGTCTGATCATGAATTATACCCTGCTGAACTCCATAATTGAAGGATCCAGGCTGGGGCTTACCGGCGACATCAGCGGAAATCCCCAGTACAGGGCCTATTACGATATCCACCTGGGTAAAAGGAGAGACTTTATAGCATCCATTTTCACCGACGGGGGAAGGGAGCGGCTTCCCTTCTATTCCAATAATGTGGATATCGGTAACTATAACCAGACGGCCATCAGGGGTGGGATCGGGTTAAGACAGCACCTGGGAATCAACCAGAGCCTGGGCACCGACCTGTATTATCGCCATGCATCCCTCAAACTCTCCCGGAACATCAAAGAGGTGAAACCTGAACTGGAATACCTGGACAGGTTCATATTCAGAGGCCCGGAAGTGGCCTTTCTTTATCAAATGAATACCTTTGATAACCACATATACCCCACCAGAGGAAGCAGTTTGGAAATAAAATACCGGCACGCCTTCTCTACCCGGTTTATTTCCCAGTTTAACATTCCCGACAGCCTGGATGTGGAAAACAGGCTCAATGAAACCATGGATCCGTACTGGCACCTGACGGCGGGAATAGAAAGCTTTATTCCGCTGGGCAAAAAGGCCTCGGTAAACACTGAGTTTGCATTTGGCCTGTCTGCAAACGAGAAACCATTTCCTGATAACTACTATGTGGGGGGATACCGGTACAACCTGAGAGAGAACCAGGTATCATTTGTGGGCCTGCACTCCCATGAGTTCCTTCAGGGGAACTATATCAAAGAAAAAGTGGTTCTTCAAATCAAACCGGTCTCCAATCTGTTTGTATCGGCTTTATTCAATATTGTTCTTGTATCCGACGATCTTTCCACCTTTATGGACGACATTCTTTCCTTCAATGAGGAGGGGAGGTACATGGGCATTGGAACGGGATTTACGTACAAGACCCCTCTGGGTCCCATTTCGCTGTACCTGGGTTCCCGGACCGATGTATGGAATCCCATCCTCTATACCAACTTCGGGTTCACGTTCTAGCCCGGGACATGGAAAATGAAAAAGGGACCGTTTCCTGGAAACGATCCCTTGCATATTACATTTAAGGTTTACCTACCCCTTGTGGTTGTAAAGGTGGACATCACTTTGCGGGAAGGGAATGGAAATTCCGGCGGCATCAAACTGCTTTTTCACATTCTCGGTCACATCAAAGAAAAGTGACCAGTAGTCCTCCGATTTCACCCAAGTCCGCAGTTTCAGGTTCACCGAACTGTCGGCAAGCGCTTCCACCATGACCTCGGGTGGAGGATTGTCCTCCTTCAGCACACGGTCATCCTTCTGGGCCATATTCAGCAGGATCTCCTTCGCTTTATCGATATTGTCCCCGTAACTGATCCCGAAGGAGAAATCGATCCGGCGCGTCGGCATGGCCGAAAAATTGGTGATCGAACCGGTCGCCAGCGGGGAATTGGGAATAATCACCTTGCGATTATCGGGCGTGGAAAGCACGGTAGTAAAGATTTGGATTTCTTTCACCGTACCCATGAATCCCTGGGCTTCAATAAAATGCCCCACTTCGTAAGGTTTAAAAAGCAGGATCATGACTCCCCCGGCGAAGTTCTGCAGGGTTCCCTGTAGGGCCAGACCAACAGCCAGACCCGCCGCACCCAGCACGGCGATAAAGGAGGTCATCTCGATGCCCACCATTGTCATCACGCTGATTACCAGCATCACCTTTAGCAGGATGTTGCTTAAAGTTCGAAGGAAGGGGATCAAAGATGGATTTACATTGCCCTTTTTCATCAGACGAACCATTCCCCTGGTGATCCATTTGATCACAATCAGTCCCACAATGAGGACTACAATGGCAAGGATGAATTGCATGCCATAGTCTGCAACCTTGGTATAGATCCCTGCAAAAAATTCCTGAAATTTCTCCATAGTTATAAGATTAGGGTTTATTTACTCTTCAACCATTTTCTGGTGGAAATGTTATAAGAAGTTACGTATTTCAGGCTAATTCTTAAAATGAAAAGCCAAGTTTGTATAAGCCCTGCTCTACTTCCGGAGCCCACATGAACAACTTCCACAACAAACCGGATCTGTAATTCTCGATCATTATGACAATGGGTCCCTGGTCGATGGCCAGATAGGAATCGTATTTTTCCGCCAAATCCATCAGCGGCTTCAAG
>CAYRLP010000445.1:0-3386 GCA_964424935.1 uncultured Bacteroides sp. | reverse complement strand
GATTCCGGGCGCACCGATGTGGATTATGAAGACTGGTACGGCCACAAGCTGGACCGCAAGCTGTTGGACCTGATCCGGAAAGCCTGATCGGTTGCCTGTTTTAGCGCTTTATGATTTTCTGGCGGTACAGCACATGCCCTTTTAAAGTTACAGTCAGGATATATATCCCATCAGGCTGGGTTCCCAGATCTATCAGGATCCTGTCTGATGTACCCGGATATTCCTCCTGTACAATCTCTCCCTTAAGATCAGTTACCCTGACCCACTGATCTTGATTTTCCTGATCCGATCTGTTTTCAAGAACCAGTGTCCCGGAGGTGGGATTGGGATACATCAGAAAATTTCCTTCGGGGCTGTGTCCTTCCAAAGCAGATGGTTCAGAGAATTCATAGGCCCCGATATCCACCCGGTCTTCAATGATCCGGTAAGTTTCCGCCAGGTCATGGAGAGGGAGGTTCAATCCTGTGGTATCCGGATCACCCCTATTGATACAGGGTGAATCCGAGAGCAGCTGGAAATTCCCTGCGGAAGTATCTGCAAATTCAGGATATGCATCGATGTTGGTATGTGGCTCCAGGTCAAAGATGTGCCCCAGGTCCTCTTCCACGTCGCAGTAGGAGATATCAAGCCATAGCTTCGGACTAAAGTCAACGTTCTTCGAACCGGCGCTTGATTTATTGCCCCAGATGACACAGTTTTTAATGACCGGAGTAGCAAAGTTTCCGATACTGATTCCACCCCCATAACCTTTCCAGTAGACATCCCCTGTCCGGTTGCAGAAAATGGTGTTATTCAGTAGGGTGGAACTTCCGGTTCCAATATAAATACCACCTCCGCGTCCTCCCGAGAATCCTGTACAGGAGTTGTTGATAATTAAGTTATTAATGATTAAAGGTTCTGACAGGTTCATGATTGCGATCCCTCCGCCCCAATCCCCGATACTTTTATTGCCATCAATAATATTGCTTTCCACGATGCCGGAAGCTGCTTCCACAAACAACAATCCTCCTCCTTGCCTGTTTGCTTCGTTCCCCCTGATGATATTCCCCTGAATTAGCGGTGACGAAGCCCTGCAGATCATTATTGCTCCACCCGTTCCGGTATAACTGTTATCCGGACCACCATCGGCTGAATTATTAATAAGCATACAATTCCTGATTGTAGGGGAGGTCGATGAAATGCAGATAGCTCCTCCTGCACCCTGTACCCGTCCGTGGGTAATTGTCAGCCCTTCTATCACATCCCGCCGGTCCTGTCCCATGTTGAGCAGAAAGGCCCGCCCCTCCAGCTGGCAGTCAATGATGCACTGATCACGCCCATGCTCTGAACGGATAACCAGGTGTTTGACGGTTGCATCCCAATGTAAATTCATATTCCCTTTCCCGCTGTACGTCCCGTCGGAGATCAATATGGTATCCCCGTCATTGGCAGCATCTATACCTCCCTGGATAGTAGGATGTTCCAGAGGCACACGTATGGTGGCCGGGTAACCAATAACCGGAAACAGAAAAAGGATAATTCCTGTCGCCACTCTGAAGAGTCTCATCACATCCATCTTTATAGCGAGGCAGTGTTAATAAAGCAAATAGTATTCCAAAGTTATCGGTTATAACCTTTAATATCTGTCCTCCGGTCCCTGTTTCAAATCTGTTTTAGTACAAGGGATCAATAGACAATGAATTCATTAATATAGTATCTTTAAAGGATGCCCGGACCATTTCTTAAGATACTGCTTTCCACGCTTATTCTAATTGTCCTGACCAGTAGTGGTTCAGCACAGCCTTCTAACAGGGATCGCCCCGAAGAAGACTCCCTTTCATGGTATATCCAAATGAAGTATGGGCTTGACCAGGAACTGTACAAGGGAATTCAATACTATAAGCGCTACATGCAATACAAGGGGGACCCCTGTTTTCCCGATGATCATTATTATACGGGTTCCGTGACCCTGAAAGGCATTACCTATTCTGATCTGCAGCTGAAATATGATTGTTATTCCCAGCATCTGATCCTGGGGTATACTGATTTCAGGAAGCAATATAATGAGTTGATAATAAATAGTATACATATTGACTCCTTCAGTCTGGGGAACTACCACTTCAGAAACACGGCGCTGTCTGACCCGCGTGTATTGTTTTACCAGGTTCTGGAATCAGGGCCCGTCACCTGCTTTGTTCACTGGAACAGAGAAATTCACACCACTCATAATGATCTCCGGTATCCCTACGAGTATACCGGTCCAATCGGAGCATATTATATCGCTTACAGGGACCGGATTTATTCCGTTACCAACAGGAAAAACTTCGTGCTGATTTTTCCCGAACCGCTGCAACAGGAAATAAAGAGGTATTTCAGGAGGCACCGGCTCCGGTTCCGTGATGTCGGGCCCGATGAAATTCAGGACCTGCTCAACTTTGTCAGCAGCCTTCCAGAATCAATTCCCGGAACGTGAAAGAAAAGCTTCTTACCGGCATACTTATCTGGTTATTCTTTTCATTCCAGGGTTACGGGCAGGGATATGATATAAGCTTCTCGGGGGACTTCCGGGATATCCCTTTTTCTCAATTTGCTTCAGCGGTTGAACAGCAGAATGGTGCCACATTCTACTATTTTGATCAATGGGTCGCCGGTGTGAGGATGACCGCATCGGGCACCAATCTTTCACTCAACAGGGTCCTGACCGACGAGCTGCTGCCTGCAGGTATCCATCACTATATCGATGAGTATGGAAATGTCTACCTGACCTATGGGACCAGGCTCGTCCCTGTTCTGCCGGATCCCGGAGGATCGCTTATCCGTAGACCGGATGTTTCCTTGGAGGGGGGCGACGCTAACATAAGTGATACTGAACAGAGATACATTGAAGGTCACCGGTCGGGTATGCTGGAGACCCTCACCGTAGGCAGCGATCAGACAGGAACCGGGCAGCAGGAAGCTTTCGTATACGGAAAGATGGTCGACAGTGAAACGGGGGAACCACTGATCGGGGCCACCATCTACGTGGAGAGCCTGAAAAAAGGTGCGGCTACCGATGTGGATGGGAGGTTCACCATCGTATTAAGTCCGGGGAGATACAGGGTATCATTCAACTGCATGGGCATGGAGCCCAGGGTGAATATACTGCAGGTGAATTCAGGCGGGAATATATTGATCCAGATGGACAAGGGACTGATACCCATTACAGAGGTTGTGGTGAGAGCAGACCGGTATGACATTGTCAGGGGGAGCCAGATGGGATTTGAACGGCTCAATTATAAAACCATCAAGGAGGTTCCGGTGGTCATGGGTGAAAGGGACCTGCTGAAGGTGGCCCAGATGCTGCCCGGTGTACAGAGTGTCGGGGAAGGGGCTTCCGGAATTAATGTGACAGGGGGCAGTGTGGATCA
>CAYRLP010000444.1:0-3394 GCA_964424935.1 uncultured Bacteroides sp. | reverse complement strand
GTCCATCACAGGGGCACGAAGGTCCAGCTGGACGCCTAAACTGCTCTGGTCCAATGTAACACCGGGATAATCCGGTTCCAGGAAGTGGACATAGCCGGGCATGGGGATGGGATCAATAAGCAGTTTGCCGGGTTGGTAGAGCGGATTCCACGTACCGGTCAGTTTCAGATAGGACCCCAGGTCTGCACTACCCTGGAATGCCCATATTCCCAGATTCATATCGTCCTCTTCCGGGGATCTTGTAGTCGGATCCATGGGTGTCAGTTTATTGACGGGATTGAACAGTGTGGCTTTACCCCATGGATCGATCAGCTTTCCAAGCTTGAATCCCACGGGGCCGGTTTGCAGGGTTACATAGGCTTCCCTGAGCATTATCTCTGAAATGGGTTGTTCCCATTCGGTTCCGTATCTGAACCGGATATCAGCCACAGCCGATGCCCGTGTGCCCGAATTTATTTTCAAAAGGAGCCCTGCTTCCCCATAGGCGCTCTGCAGGTATGGATCTTCCTTAACGGGAGTCTTCCCAAGGTAAACAGCGGACCGGATAAATCCTCCCAGGTTGGGAGACTCTTTCCCCCCATCTTCCGAAGTGCTGCTCAGGGAGGATTCAAACAATCCCTGTCCTGACGTGGTCACAAACGCCCCCATCATCAGGATTCCCAAGAATATATATTTGCGTTTCCAGGTCATGTTGCTAAACTAGCGGATCGCCGGTGGCAGATCGTCCGGATTGGTCGGACTGGACCACTAAACGTGTAAAAAGGGGTTCAAGCCGATAGGTCTGAACCTGGGATGGGATTATTTGCTATTTTTATTCCCATGAAGGAATTGATTGCATCCCAGCGTAGCTATTTCCTTGCAGGACATACCCGGCCCCTTTCCGAAAGAAAAAAGAACCTTCGCAAGCTTCATGAAGTTCTGCTGCAAAATGAATCCAGACTGACCGAAGCCATTTATAAAGATTTCCGGAAACCTGCGCTGGTTACCATCGAAAATGAACTCAGTCTTCCCTATGGAGAGATAAACGGGGCCATCAGGCAGTTAAGAAGGTGGTCACGTTCCAGGTGGCGGCTTACCAACCTGGCCAATTTTCCGGCCCGCACCAGGACCGTTCCGGTTCCCTTTGGGGTCACCCTGGTTATCGGTCCATGGAACTATCCCTTCATGCTGACCCTGGTGCCTGTGATATCAGCCCTGGCTGCCGGAAATACTGTGATCATGAAGCCAAGTGAGGTAACCCATCATTCGTCTGCGGTGCTGGCGGAGGTGATCAATTCCAGTTTTCCCAGGGAGCTGCTGCATGTGGTGGAGGGAGGAGTGGAGGAAACCACCCGGCTCCTCCAGCTGAAATTTGATAAGATCTTCTTCACCGGCAGTACCCAGGTGGGACGCATCATAATGAGGGCGGCAGCAGAACATCTTACCCCGGTTACCCTGGAGCTGGGAGGGAAGAACCCGGTCATAGTCATGCCCGATTGCAATCTACAGCGCACTGCCCAGCGAATAGCCTGGGGCAAATTACACAACAACGGCCAGGCCTGTGTCTCCCCGGATCATCTGTATGTGCATGAATCCATCAAGAACCGGCTTATTCAGGAAATTGGAAAGCATATGGACCGGATCACCGCCGGGGACCCCAAACAGAGTCCCCTTTTACCCCGCATGGTGAACGACATGAATTTTAAGAGGGTCCTGGGCTTGATAGATCCGCAGAAAGTGGTGAAAGGAGGTTCCAGTGACCAGTCCGAACTATATATCGAACCGACGATCCTGGATGGGGTAACACCGGCTGATCCCATAATGCAGGAGGAGATCTTCGGACCGGTGCTTCCGGTCCTGACCTACCAGGATCTGGATGACCTGGTGGAAACCATTAAGAAGGGTCCCGCTCCCCTGGTACTCTATATATTCACAGGCCGGAAAAAACTGGCTATGAAGATCATGAAAGCGGTGGCTTCAGGCGGAGGGATGATCAACGAAGTGGTGATGCTTTTCATCAATATGAACGCCCCCTTTGGCGGTGTCGGGGCTTCCGGTATGGGAAATTATCACGGCAGGGCAGGCTTCAATGATTTCAGTCATCATAAAACCATCATGGTGAAACCCACGTGGTTTGAACTGTTTCTGAAATACCCTCCTCACCGCAAATTCTATCCTCGCATATACCGTTCGCTTCTGGGAAGATCCTTCAGGAATTTCTGGCGTTAGATTCGGCCAGATATTCGCTGGGGGTCTGTCCCGTTTTTTCCTTGAAGATGGTGTTGAAACTGGACTTGGAATTGAATCCGGAATCGTAGGCGATGGCCAGAATGGTCAGGTGTTTGTTCTCCTCCCTTTTCAGCCGGTCCTTCACTTCCCTGATCCGGTAATCGTTGATCAGATTGTAGAAGTTCATTCCCATATGCTCGTTGATCACCTCAGACAGGATGTGACGGGGTATTTTCAGTTGCTCGGAGAGGTTATATATGGTAAGTTCCCTGTCAAGGTAGGGCTTCTCGATCACCATGTATTTGCGGATCTTGTTTACGTAATCGGCCACATCCTTTTTTCTCAGACCCGATTTCTGGTATTTTTTTGTTTCTGAATCTTCCTCCCGGGGCTCCTCATGTCTCTTGTACCGGACCACCTCCTCGAAAATGCTCGGCTGGTGAAAGCCGAAAACCCCGAACAGAAAGGTCAGAAGGGTCAGGCTGATAAAGGAGAGTTCATATGGGTCAAAGGGCATGAATCCGACCAGAATATCCACCCCCCCGAATATGAACATGATCACATAACCGGTATAGAAGGTAATGGAGAGGCCCAGCAGCCAGCGGAGCGTGATTCTACCGGACGAGTAGCTGACCAGTTCCTTCAATCGTTTCTGGTGCCTGCGTATCACCACAAATGTAGCAACGGAATAGGCTGTAATGGACATAAAAAATGTGATTCCGTAGATGATCCGGAAGGAGACAAACCGGTCCTTGACCAGAAATCCGGAAGTTCCATGCATGACCGGCTCATCTATGAATATCAGGGAGGCGATCAGGAAGATCAGGAAAGGGGTGAAGTGCCACAGGTATCGCAGATTGAAATGAGGTTTCTCCGTGGTCATCCATTTGGCATACAACAACAGCAGAGGACCGTAGAGATAGGGAAGAATCTTGATGTGATACAATTCCACCAGCGTTTCGTTGATCAGTACGATAATCATCTCCGCACATATGATCAACAGCCAGGCGGCCAGGACCTGGTTGGCCAGTATCCTGGGCCGTTTTACTGCAATAAGGATACCGGCAAACAGGGTCTGGGAAATGCCAATGTAAAGGATGGCTTCCATATCGAAATGTACAAATTTTTTAGTTACATTTGGGACTTCGTCAGAATCTTAAACCAAGCTGATTCATGAGTGTATTAT
>CAYRLP010000443.1:2738-3396 GCA_964424935.1 uncultured Bacteroides sp. | reverse complement strand
CGGAAGAGTTGAACGCCGGGATGGCAATCCGGAATCGGCCTTCCAGAGCGCCGCCCGGATCATCGAACGTACCTACACGGCTCCCTACCTGGCACATACGCCCATGGAGCCGATGAATTTTTTTGCCGACGTCAGAGAAGACCATGCCCTGCTGGCCGGTCCCACCCAGACACCTGAACCGATGCAGAAGACCGTTGCCGACCGGCTTGGCCTGCCCCTCGAAAAAGTAGATGTACAGATGACACGGATGGGCGGGGGATTCGGAAGGCGCCTTTACGGAAGTTTCATGGTGGAAGCGGCTGTCATTTCCCAGAAGCTCAAATCCCCTGTCCTGCTTGTTTACATGCGTGAAGACGAGGTGACCTACGGGATCTACCGGCCGGCTTACCATGCCCTTTACAAGGCCGCTCTGGACGCGGACAATAAACTGATCGGGTTCCACGTGCGCATGGGCGGGATCCCCCAGAGTCCCCTGCATGCCAACCGCTTTCCGGCAGGTGCCATCGACAATTACCTTGCGGAAAGCTGGACCATCGATTCGAATATCAGCGTGGGGGCTATGCGGGCTCCCGGTTCCGACTTCAATGCCGTAGCCGAACAGTCCTTTCTTGATGAAGTTGCAGAAGAGATGGGTGTGGATCCCATCCAGTTCCGGCTA
>CAYRLP010000443.1:0-2728 GCA_964424935.1 uncultured Bacteroides sp. | reverse complement strand
CGAACGAAATGATTATGATGCGCCGCGCTATGCCGGTGTTCTGGAACTGGTGCGCGATACATCGGGATGGAACGAGCAGTCGGCCGGCAAAAACAGAGGGGTAGCCGCCTATTTCTGCCACAATTCCTATGCGGCCAATGTGGTGGATATCAGCGTGAAAAACGGTTCACCCGTCATCGATAAGGTATATGCTGCCGTCGATTGCGGTATCGTGGTGAATCCCGATGCTGCGGTGAATATGGCGGAAGGGGCCGTCGTGGACGGCATCGGACATGCCATGTACGGGGAACTTACCTTCACCGATGGCCAGCCCGACCAGAACAACTTCGACGGCGTCCGGCTGATCCGTCATGCGGAAGCCCCCAAAGAAATCGAGGTCCATTTTGTGCAGAACGACATCCATCCGACGGGGATGGGCGAACCACCCTATCCACCCGTGATGGGAGCACTGGCCAATGCCATGTACAAAGCCACGGGAACACGTTTGTATCATCAGCCGTTTATTAAGAACAGCTTTGGTTAACCGCTCGAATCTGAATAAAAAGGAACACCCAACGCACATTAACGCATGACGCACGAAATCAAATCCCTGTTTCAAACACTGAATACCTGGCAGAATCAGGGCAAGAAGGCTGTATTCGTTTCCGTGGTTGCCCTGGATGGCTCCTCCTACAGGAGGCCGGGTGTGCGCATGGTGATCAGTGAGGACGGGGAATCTGCGGGCGCTGTCAGCGGCGGTTGTGTGGAAAATGAGATCGAACGGCAGGCCCAAAGCGTGTTCCGAAGCGGGAAAGCCAAGGTCATGACCTATGACGGACGCCTGAGGATTGGTTGTGAAGGGGTCATTCATATCCTGATTGAACCGGTTCTGCTTTCCGAGCAGCTCTTAAAGGATTTTGAGGCCCGACTGGAGCAAAGGCGCCCTTTCAGTATGGATACCTATTTTTATCACGTGGTCGGTGAATATGGTAATGTGGGCACCCTACTCAGGATGGATGAGCTTACCTATTCGCTAAATCCCTCTTTTCATCCGGAGCAGGCAGGGAACCAGTCCTGTTTTTCACAGTCTTTCGAACCGCTCTTTCAGCTCTATATTTTCGGGGCGGAGCACGATGCCGTTCAGTTGAGTCAGGCTGCCAGACTGCTGGGCTGGGAGGTCACTGTCGTGGCTTCTCCAGATGAGGCGAAATCCTGCGACTATTTTCCCGGTGCCAGTGCGCTTATTGCACCGGGCTTTGAAAACATCGACACTTCGGTGCTTGATGAGCATACAGCCGTGGTGTTAATGACCCACAGTTTCAATAAAGATGTTCAGTACCTGCTGGCGCTGAAGGAGGTGGAACCCGCATATATCGGTCTGCTGGGATCGGTCAGCCGGAGAGAGAGGGTGCTCTCGATGCTGCTGGAGGTCGCAGCGGATATCAGTCCCGAATTTCTGGACCGGATCCACGGGCCGGCCGGCATCAATCTGGGCGCGGAGAGTGCTTCGGAAATAGCCGTATCCATCCTGGCTGAAATCCTGAGCGTGGTCCGCCGACAGGAACCTGTGGCCCTGAAAAGTAAATCAGGTTCCATCCATGACTGACATACCCCTCCCTTAAGTCAGATTATTTGAATCTTGTAAGTATTAGTATGATTTGTGTTTTGAAAAATTAAACAGAATAACTTTCTTAAGAACGAAAATTAAAAACTGAATTCCCATGATCAAACGTATTATCGCTTTGCCTTTCATAGTATGGATGCTTTGCATCGTAAATTTAAATGCACAAGACTGGCCCCAGTACCTGGGACCAGACCGGAACGGGACCTCGACCCAGCAGAACCTGCTGCGTTCCTGGCCCGGGAGCGGACCGGAGGTTCTGTGGAGCGTCGAGACGGGCATCGGGTACGGGGGTCCGGTTGTCGTGGATGGGAAGGTCTACCTGCTGGACCGGGATGACCAGGTAGGGGACATGATGCGGTGTTTTGACCTCTCGAGCGGAAAGGAGCTCTGGAGTTTTGGCTACGATGCCCCCGGGTCGGTAAACTATCCTGGCTCGCGGAGTGTCCCCACGCTGGACGGCAACCATGTATACTCCTGTGGTCCATATGGTGACCTTTATTGCATTGATATCAACACTCATAAACCTGTCTGGAACAAGAACGTATGGAAAGATTTCGGAGGCGGTGGAATACCCAGATGGGCCATCACCCAGTGTCCTCTTGTTTATGGCGACCTGCTGATTGTCGCCTCGCAGGCCCCACAGGCAGGAGTGGTTGCCTATGATAAAACGAGCGGGGAAGTGAAATGGAAAACTCCTTCCCTGGGACCGGTAGGATACGTGAGCCCGGCCATCGTAAAGATCAGCGGGGAGGATCACGTGGTGATGATCACCGCAGGTAGTGGGGGAAGGGGAACCCCAATGACCGGGGGTAGGGTGGTCGGTATGGATCCCCTCACCGGGAAGATCCTCTGGGACTACACCAACTGGCAATGCAGTATCCCGGTCCCCAGTGCCACGGATGCCGGCAACAACAAGGTACTGATCATAGGAGGGTACCGGGCCGGTGCAGCGATGATCCAGGTGGAGAAGGAGGCATCTGGCCGCTACGGGGTCACTGAATTGTATAAAACAGAGGCTTTTGGAGCCCATACCAAACCTGCCATCCTGTATGAGGGCTATTTTTATGCCCAGTATACCACCAATGAGACCAGGGACGGCCTGGTATGCATGCGAATGGATGGAGG
>CAYRLP010000442.1:0-3399 GCA_964424935.1 uncultured Bacteroides sp. | reverse complement strand
CTTCCGGACTTAGCTGAGTAATAAAGACACACAATCTGGATCTCCGAACAGGAATTCAGGGACAGCGACCTCTTCCCCGCGCAGAGGACGACCTGGTTCCCTGCCGGTGCATCTCTGGACCTGGGAGAGGATATGGTAGTGAACACCCTGGAAGTTCCGGGACATACCCTGCATTCCACCATTTTCTTTCTGGAAGGCAGGGACCTGACTTTTACCGGGGATGCCATCGGAAGCGGTAGCGGTGTCTGGTTATTCAACGAGGAGAGCTTCTATACCTACATGAAGAGCATTGATCTGCTGATCCGCTATATGGAGAACACCGCGAACCTGGTGGATCCGGATCATTTACGGATTTTCGGCGGGCATTTCTGGCAGGGAAAGTATCCGGAAGGGCTGCCGGCCCAATATATTTACGATATGCGGACCCTCATCGGAGAAATGAAAAAGGGAACTGCCAGGATGGAGGAGATGTCCACCTTCATCTCCTTCCTGGATACCAACTTCAGCTACGGGACAGCCACGATTTCCTGGAACAGGGAGGCGGCATCCCGTTTTGCGGAATCTGAACCCGGTGAATAAACATGGGCCATCTGATTGCTTGGCTTGCAGTCAGATGAATGTACCCTTGTCTTTGATATATGCCAGAAAGTATCTATCATTGTGTAAATTTTACACAAATAATACCATGGAAAGAAAAATGCTAAACCGTATCAGCCAGTTTTTTCTCTTTGCTGCGCTGCTTATTTTGAATTTCTCCTGTGTTTCTTCCACGGAAGAAACGAAGGTGCAACAGATCCTGGAATCCATGACCCTGGAGCAGAAGGCCCAGCTTGTCGTGGGAACAGGGTTGTATTTTCCCCTGCCCGATTCCATCCGGGCCATGCTGCCGCCCTCATTTGGAGGTGAACCCACGGGGGACACCCTCTATGATAAAATGGTGGACCGGGTGCGGTCCTACCTACCCGGAGCTGCCGGCAACAGCGCCGAATTCCCGGAACTGGGGATCACAACCCAGGTGTTGGCGGACGGACCGGCCGGCCTGCGCATCTCCCCTACACGCGAAGGGGACCCCAATACATATTATTGTACCGCATTTCCCATCGGCACCCTGTTGGCTTCCAGCTGGGATACCGAATTGATTGAACAGGTTGGCCAGGCCATGGGTGAGGAGGGGTTGGAGTACGGGGCCGATGTGATTCTGGGCCCGGCACTGAACCTGCAGCGTGATCCCCTGTGCGGAAGGAACTTTGAGTATTATTCGGAGGATCCCCTGGTCACGGGGAAGATGGCCGCTGCCATGGTAAAAGGCATCCAGTCAAACGGAGTGGGGACCTCCATCAAGCATTTTGCGGCCAATAACCAGGAAACCAACCGGCTGACGGTTAATACCATTGTCAGCGAACGGGCCCTGCGCGAACTGTATCTGAAAGGCTTTGAGATTGCCGTGAAGGAAGGGAAGCCCTGGACTGTAATGTCTTCGTATAACAAGATTAATGGAACCTATGCCTCCGAGAGTTATGATCTGCTCACAAAGGTCCTGCGTGACGACTGGGGCTTTGACGGGTATGTTATGACCGACTGGACGGGTGGAAGCAACCGGGTGGCACAGATGAAGGCAGGAAACGACATGATTCAGCCGGGGTCCTACGAGTATATCACCACCCTGATCGATGCCGTGGAAAAAGGCACCCTGGATGAGACCGTGTTGGACACCAACGTGAAACGGATCCTTACCGTGATGATGCGGACTCCTCGTTATAAAGGCATTGAAAAATCCGGCGAACCAGACCTGAAAGCTCATGCCCAGGTGACCTACAAGGCGGCCACAGACGGGATGGTCCTTCTGGAAAACAGGGACCAGACCCTGCCTTTTTCAGGGGATGTAAAAAAGGTGGCTGCCTTTGGAAACACCTCTTATGATTTTATATCCGGTGGTACCGGCAGCGGGGACGTGAACGAAGCCTATACCATTTCGTTGATCCAGGGACTGGAAACAGCAGGCTATGAGTTCAATGCCACGCTGAAAGAGCTCTACGAAACTTACATCCAGAATGCAAGAGCTGCCCACCAGGGGCCTCAGAATATGCTTTCTTCCATTATGGGCGGAATGGTCCCGGTGGAAGAGATGCCCCTGGATCCCGCTGTGGCCAGGGAGATGGCCGAAGCGATGGATATTGCCCTGATCACTATTGGCCGGAATGCAGGGGAAGGGTATGACCGGGAAGCCGCGGAGGGAGACTTCTACCTGACCGATACCGAAAAAAGCCTGATCCGGGATGTGACGAAAGCCTTCCACGATGCCGGGAAGAAAGCCGTGGTTATCCTGAATGTGGCCGGTGTGGTGGAGACCGCCAGCTGGAGCCAGATCCCGGATGCGGTTCTGTGCGTCTGGCAACCTGGACAGGAGGCAGGAAATTCTGTGATGGACGTGGTTTCCGGGAAGGTGAACCCATCCGGCAAGCTGGCAATATCCTTCCCTGTCCGGTACGAGGATTCTCCGACCGCGAAGAATTTTCCCGGTCATGCCGTGGAAGGTGAGGTGGATGATACCCCCGATGGATCCGGTGTCTCATTTATGCAAAGAGCTCCCTGGGAAGTGGTTTATGAAGAGGATATTTTCGTGGGATACCGTTATTACAACACCTTTGATGTTCCCGTGGCCTATGAATTCGGCTATGGCAAGTCCTATACCACCTTTGAGTACAGCAACCTTTCCCTGGATTCAGACCGGTTTGAGGACAAAATATCCGCATCCATTGATGTGACCAATACCGGTGAAGTGGCAGGCCGCGAGGTGGTTCAGGTCTACGCCAGTGCTCCGGAAGTCAGGCTGGAAAAGCCAGAAGCAGTCCTGGTGGCTTTCGGGAAAACGGGCCTGCTGAAGCCGGGCCAGACAGAAACGCTGACTTTTACCATCGATGCTTCGGTGCTTTCCTCCTTTGACGAGGAAAACTCCGGCTGGCTGGCCGAGGCCGGGATCTATACGCTGAAATTTGGCGCTTCCTCAAAAGACATCCGTGAAGAGGCAAGCTTCACCATTGAAGAGGATATCAACGGAGGGACCGTATCCAGGGCTCTGGTTCCCCAGCGGGAAATAGCCAGGCTGCATAAGTAGAACAATAACAACGTCCGATTTAAGACCCATGCAAGGCTTTATGGATACCAGAAATTTTGCAGCATTCAGGATGATCGCAATCGTCCTGATGCTGTTCACAGGAAACCTGATCCTTGCACAAACCGGGAACCCTGTTATATCCCTGTACGATGGTCCGGCTCCGGGTTCCGAAACGTGGGACTGGAAGGAGCAGGAGGCAATAATGGGTCAGGCCACCTTTGCATATAACGTGGTTTATCCTTCACTAACCGTGTTTGAGGCGGATCCGGAAAAAGCCACAGGCA
>CAYRLP010000441.1:0-3400 GCA_964424935.1 uncultured Bacteroides sp. | reverse complement strand
GGAAGGTACTGCCAGGGTGGATCAGTCCTCCACACTTAAGGGACTGAATCCCGATGCTGAGGACACCTATTTCTATCCCTCGGTTGCCGGTACCCTGCTCCTCCATGAATTGGGCGGACTGCAGGACCTGGCCTGGATGAACTATTTGAAGCTGAGGGTGAACTGGGCGCAGGTAGGTGCCGGTACAGGCGTCTATAGGACCATTTCCACATACTCCCAGGGGACCAACTGGGGGAGTCTGCCACTCTACTCAGTGGCCAATACCCTCCAGAATCCCAATCTGAAGCCCGAGAATACCACAAGTATCGAAATCGGCCTGGAAGCTTACTTCTTTGAGAGCAGACTGGGCTTTGACCTGGCCCTGTATAAAACCAATTCATTTGACCAGATCTTTTCCGTACCCACATCCAGGGCAACCGGTTACAGCTCTATGTTTGTGAACGGCGGTGAGATGGAGAACAAGGGGATCGAAGTGGCCTTCCATGCCGTTCCCGTGAAGACCAATGATATCACCTGGAACATGGACGTGAACTGGTTCAAGAATGAAAACACGGTTATATCGCTGGCCGAAGGTGTGACAAGCCTGCAGCTGATGAGAGAATGGGGTACGTATGTAACTGCTGCCCCGGGGGAACCCTACGGTACCATTAAGGGTTCTGACTATGTCTGGACCGACGGTAAGAAAACTGTTGGGGACAATGGTTACCTGCTGATTGGCGATGATCCGCTGGCTGTACTGGGTAATGTTCAGCCCGACTGGAACATGGGTATCGGAAACCGCCTGTCCTGGAAAGGATTGTCCCTCTATGCGCTGATTGACATCCAGCACGGAGGGGATATTGCTTCCTACAATACCGCGTTTGGACAGGCCACCGGTTTATACGCAGAGACCGCCACGAACAACCCCAAGGGGAATCCCCAGCGTGACCCGGTTGATGAGGGTGGTGGAAATATCTTTGAAGATGCTGTCTTTGAGGATGGTACACCCAACGATGTATACGTGCCTGCATACAGGTGGGGCCGCTACTGGTACTACAATAACTCTCCGACTGCACGCTATGTGTTCGATGCATCCTATGTAAAGCTTCGTGAAGTCTCGCTCTCTTATTCACTGCCTACTAGCGTTCTCGGTAATTCATTCATCCGCGGCGTTAATATTTCAGTGGTTGGCCGCAACCTCTGGATCATCCACAAGAATGTGGAACACTTCGATCCCGAGTTTATGTTCACCGCCGGTAACAACCAGGGTATAGAGAATGGAGCCTACCCGTCCGTAAGGACTTTTGGAGTGAACCTGAAGCTCGATTTCTAACCGTTATATATTTAAAATTGAGGAATTATGAAAATGAAAAATATATATCTTTTGATACTGGTGCTTGGCTTGCTGGTATCATCCTGCGAGATTCCGGACAACGTGGACCCGAAATCCGTAACTCAGGTGCCGGCAGAAGCTATAATGACCAACGCACTGAGGAGTTCATTGGCCCTTATCGATAACATGAGCCAGAATACAAACATAACTCGTATGTTGTGCCAGTATATTGCGTTAGTGCAGTATCCGGATCCCAGCCGCTATTTCTTTACAGGCCGCACGATTCAGGATTCATACTGGAACACTACCTACCTGACGCTGCAGGACCTGAAGGAGGTGAGGGGCCTGATCCAGGACCTGAGCGGCAGCGAGTCCTTCAACCGTATGAACGCCAATCGTCTGGCGATTGTGGATATTGTGGAAGTACTTCTATATCACAATCTTATAGATATTATCGGAAATGTTCCCTATACGGAAGCCCTGGGAGGATTTGACAATAAAACTCCAGCCTATGATGACGCAAGGACCGTTTATGATGACCTTCAGGCTCGTCTGACCGCTGATATTGCGACGCTGACTACAGGAATCGATGATGGTTCCTGGGGTGAGGAAGACCTGGTATTTGGCGGTGATGTGGCCTTGTGGAAGAAGGCTGCAGCTACCATTAAGGCCCGTTTGGCCATGCGCCTGGCCGATGTGGACGCAGGTACGGCACAAAGCGAACTGAGTGCTGCTATCAGCGCCGGCATGTTTGAGGCAGGTGAATATATGCAGCTTCCCTGGCTCGGCGTAACGCCGCATAACAGTACCATCTATGCGCTGTTTGCTGGTGGCCGGACCGACTACGGGCCTGCCAATACCATTGTGGATATGATGAACGACCTGAGCGATGCCCGCAGGCCTGCATACTTTGCCCTGGTGGATACCTCCACAGAAGTGGGTGTGGAGAAATGGGCCTATAGCGGGTTCATATACGGGAATACCGCAAATCAGGCATATAATTCTTACAGCCATTTCAGTGACGCCATGTTTGAAGCCGATTTCCCGGCCACGGTTGCAGGGAACGACGAAGTGGAGTTCCTTCTTGCAGAGGCCGCTGCCCGTGGCATGAACCTGGGTTCCATCGGTGGAACTGCACAGTCACACTATGAGGCAGGGATTGCCGAAAGTCATGCCCACTGGGGAGTGACCATGGATCCTACTTACCTGACCCAACCCGATGTGGCCTGGGACGATGCCAGGAACAAGGAACTGATCGGGATTCAGAAGTGGCTGGCCCTTTACAACAGGGGTAATGAAGGATGGTGCGTATGGCGGTGCTTTGACTGGCCCGTCCTGAATATTCCTGAAGATTTGACCTACGAAGACATTCCTTACCGGATGCCCTTCCCCTATAATGAGGCAGACCTGAACCACGATAACTGGGCCGCTGCCGGCACAGCCATTGGTGGGGATGACGTACGTACGCTTCTGTTCTGGGATGCTGTCGGAGGCGATCAGACTCCTAGTCCTGCATTCTAACATAGATTGGAAATATCTAAAAAGGCTGTTCCTTATGGGGCAGCCTTTTTTTTATATTTTTACTCAGATCCACTGCTGATGAAATGAAAATCAGAAATATATATGGGATCGTTCTTGCATTGGCTCTCGTAATGTACTCCTGTGAGCTTCCAGACAATGCGGATCCAAAAACCCCTACCGAAGTGCCGCCAGAATCGATACTGGCCCATGCACTGCGGGATGGTCTGGCATTTATTGACGATATGAACCAGAATGTAAATGTCTCACGTTTTCTGTGCCAGTATTCCTCCCAGATGCAGTATCCGGACCCCAGTCGTTATTATTTCAAAGCCCGGCAGATCCCCGATGGATACTGGAATGCAAGTTACCTGGTACTGAAGGACCTGAAAGAGGTGAAAACACTTCTCAGCAGGGAACAGGTGGGAGGTACTGCCGGGCATATCCAGAATCGGGAAAACAAGATGGCTATCGTCGATATCATGGAGGTCCTGTTGTATCAGAATCTGGTGGATTTTTTCGGTAATGTCCCTTATTCTGAGGCTCTGAGAGGACTGGAGGATCCCACAC
>CAYRLP010000440.1:0-3403 GCA_964424935.1 uncultured Bacteroides sp. | reverse complement strand
CCTTAATGGTCCAGTTTATCAGGGGATTGATCTTTACCAGCCCGTTGTTGGCATCCCACTCCACCAGTTTACTGAAAAACCTGGACACGGACTGGTCCTTTCGCAGTCCGCATATCCAGGCCTGTTTGTCATGAAAGGCCCGGGGAAGCTGGGCTACCTTCCGGATGCCACAGCACATCTTCCGCTTCTCCACACTGTCGTAGAACAGGTTGATCCCATTCCTGGCCACCATTTCCTCCACTTTTTCAGGTTCCGGAAAATAGATTTTCATCCTGACGCCGAAGAATTTGTTGGTCCGGGCAATCAGATCATAAGTTTCAGGGAACAACCTGCCGGTATCAAGCGTGAATATTTCCGTATCTCTCTTTTGCCGGAGCACCATCTCAGTGATCACCTGATCCTCCAGACCCAGACTGGTGGACAGCACGATCTTATCTCCGAAATACTCTAGGAAATAGGCAATCACACCCATCGGGTTCTTGTCCTTCAGTTCTGCGTTCCACTGATCGATCTGTGCCGTTAAGGTATCGGTTAATTCCATCTACATCTCGGTTCTGAATTCAAATATAGGATTCCAGTTTACCCATGTCAGTCCAGCTGTCCCGGTCGTGCCTGAAAAGGTAAACGGGCCTGGTTCTGGCCAGTTCCAGGTAAAAAGGCATCAATGGAAAGCTTTTTTCCCTGGGAAAAAGATCAAAAATTCCCGGATCCATGACCTGAATGGCACTGAAGGCGATGGGTGTCAGCCCCTTGGCTGAGGTTCCCGTGAGTATGGTCTCCCCGGTACGGTTATCACGCCAGCCCTTCAAAAAGCCGTCCTTGTTCATTAATAGGCTGCGGGAGGTTACCCGTTCCTTGACAGCCAGGGTTGCTATGGCTCCGGATTTAATATGCGCCTGATAGAGGGTCTGCAGATCGATATCACTGATCACGTCCACATTATGTACCAGGAAAGGATCCGGTCCGAAGAACCAGGAGGCATTGGCGATTCCTCCGCCGGTATCCAGCAACTGGTCCTTCTCATGGGAAAATTCGATCCGGATCCCGAACCGCTCCTTTCGCTCCACAAAATCCATGATCATCCCGGCATGATGGTGAACATTGATAATAATCGAGTTGAAGCCTGCTGATTTCAGCTTAAGTATCACATGTTCCAGCAGGGGCCTGTCCTCCCACTCCAGCAGGGCTTTCGGGGTATGATCGGTCAACGGCCTCAGGCGTGTACCTAATCCGGCCGCCAGTATCATCGCTTTATTTTCCTTGGCTTGCAACACCATTTCTCTTTAGGGGACTGCCCCTCACATTTGGCACAGACGTAATTCATCTTTCTGTCTGCAATCTTTTTCTCCAGCACGTCACTTTCCTTGCACAGCTTTTTGCTCATCTAATCTCCTTGTGGAGAGATAAACGCTGCAGCAACCAAAATGTTTTACCGGATCAGACAGCGGTCCAGAAACACCTTTTCGGGGATACGATCCGGCCTTCGGCCTTCAGCGTTTTCATGGCTTTGTCCACCTCTTTCTTATCCAGGTTGGTAGCGGTGGCAATTTCACCGGCTTTAAGCGGTTCCTTGGAGGTTTGAAGTGTTTGAAATACTAGTTCTTCCGGTTTCATGGGTTCAGTGTTAGATTGTTATTATTCGATTCCGGTTTCATATATCTATGATAGACTTCACGGGTTCGTTCCAGGTGCTTTTTCGTAATCCGGTATGCCCGGGCTCCATCCTTAAGGCCGATCGCATCCAGCAACTCCCTGTGGGATTGCAGGGTAATGGACTTTTCACCCTCTATATTCCCGTAAATATAGTTGCGCATCCTGGGTAACAGGCTGTAGATCGGTTCCATGGTAATCTGAACGATCGGGTTCCTGGCGGCTTTTGCGACCAGGAGATGAAACTGGTTGTCCAGATCCGCCTCCTTCTGGGTATGATCCGGATCACATGCTTCAAAATCAGCCAGGTTCCTGCCCAGCTCATCCAGATCCCGGCTGTTCCGGTTCTGTGCGGCAAGCCTGGCTATTTCCGGTTCAAACAAAGACCTTACCTCAATAATCTGCGAAAGCAGGTTCTTATCGAATTTCAGATCATAATAAAGATTGAGCGTGTCAATGGCATCTTCGATGCGGAGTTCCGAAACATACATGCCGCTTCCCTTCTGGATGGAAATCAGGCCGCGTGCACTAAGGCGCCTCAGTGCCTCCCTGAGTGCTGTCCGGCTTACACCGAACGATTCACACATCTCCCGTTCGGTGGGAAGCTTTGCACCGACAGCCAGCTTCTTTTCCCGGATGGCATTTTCGATGGTGCGCTCAATGCGCTGGCTCAAAGTGAGTTTATTTCCAATCGTATGAAAGATATCATCCATAGCGGCCCTGTTGAACCCTTGCAATTTACAAATTTATTCAAGTAATTTGTCATACATCATTCATATTACAATATCATGATTCTGATCGCTGACAGCGGTTCAACCAAGACAGACTGGAGATTGCTGGGTAAAACGGAGGAGCGTAGCATGCTGACCCGTGGAATTAATCCCTATCATTCAAGTGAGAAGGAGATACTCGATGAATTAGGGAATTTGGATTTCCGGGGAGAGGAGCGGAATATTCATGAAATCTATTTTTACGGATCGGGGGTGGCCAATTCAGAAATGAAGGAGATCATTAAGCGATCGCTCCAGGAACGGATCGGGGTACATCCCTATATCCAGGTTCATGATGACCTGCTGGGTGTGGCCCGCGCTTTGTTCCAGGATGAGGACGGGATCGCCTGTATTTTGGGGACCGGTTCCAATTCCGGGCTTTATCAGAACGGGAAGATTTCCGACAAGGTGCCGGCCATGGGGTTCTCCCTGGGTGATGAAGGGGGAGGTGCCGATATCGGAAAGCGGCTGGTGAATGCTCTTCATAAACGCAACCTGAGTGACCGGCTGAGGGAATCCATCATAGCCGAGGAGGGGCTCACCATGGACCAGATCCTTGAGAATGTATATAACAAACCTCATGCAAACCGCTACCTGGCCTCCCTGACGCGTATCGCCGCAAAACATGTGAAAAATGAGGAGATCAGGAAGATCATCGCTGCAGCCTTTGAAGATTTCTTTCAGAAGAATATCGCCAAATACAAGCAGTACGGCGCCCTGGAAATCGGTTTTGCCGGTTCTGTTGCCTACCATTTCCAGGACATCCTGAAAGATGTCATGAAGAAACATCATCTGAAAATCAGCCTGATCATGGCCTCGCCCATCGAAGGGCTGGTCCGTTTTCACCGGGATGTCCACCCCGGTATCGGTCGGGAAACAGTATCCATCACCGAATCCGCTTCCCGGTATGATAATCTGGACCAGATGAGCGTACGTGAGCTCCTGGAGAACATAAACCGGGAGGACAGCACGGTGCACCAGGC
>CAYRLP010000439.1:0-3416 GCA_964424935.1 uncultured Bacteroides sp. | reverse complement strand
GCTTCAATGTGAATGCCTATAAGCAGAATCCTACCGTGGAGATTACCGTGGAGAGCGGCCTGGTGGCCATGAGTTCCAAAAAGGACCTTCAGGATCAGATCGTGATGAAGGCGGGTTCCGGGGGACTATACCACAAATCACAGAAGATTTTGAAACTGATCCCCACTTCTGATCCGAACAGTATCTCCTGGAAGACCCGGGAGCTGTTCTTCCAGGAAACGTCCCTTGGGGAAGTGGTTGAGATGCTGAACAAGGTGTACGATGCAAACCTGGTGATTCTGAATCCGGAACTGGCATCCTGTCCCCTTACGGTAACTTTCCGGGATCAGTCCCTCGATGCCATATTGAATGTCCTTGAACAGACCCTGGACCTGCAGGTTACCCGGAAGGGGGATGAGATCAGGCTGAACGGGGAAGGATGTGAAGAATAGTGTTTGGAATGTCGGGAGTCGCTTTGAAAATACCCCTGCTCATCTGCCTGGTGGGCGTGAGCCTGGTTCTGTACGGACAGGAGGCCGGGCGACCCATTACCCTTCATGTGGATCAGGTGGCTATGAAAGAAGTGATGGACCGTATCGAGGAGCAGTCGGATCTGAGTTTCTCCTACAACTCCAGGTTGATCAACAAGCAGGAAGCGGTGACTGTTCATGTGGACCGGGTGCCCCTGGATACAGCCCTGCAGGTGATTTTTCAGGAACGGGGAATCAGGTTTGAGGTCGTAGAGCGACAGATTGTATTGAAACGTGTCCGGGGCGGCAGGACAGAGACGGAAACCCCAGAGGGGGGAGATTCGGCCTCGGTGCCCCTGGATAAGTATACCCTGAGCGGGTATGTGAGGGATGCGGGGACCGGGGAGGTCCTGATCGGGGCTACCATTACGGTTCCCGGAAAAGCAACGGGGACCATTTCCAACGGGTATGGTTTCTTTTCCCTGACCCTGCAGCAGGAGGCGGAGGAGGTGCTCTGTACCTACGTGGGTTACCGGGCCGGATCCCTGTCGAAGCCATCCATGGAAAACCAGACGATCCGTTTTGACCTGGAGAAGGAAATGACAGCCATCGTTGAGGTAACTGTCTATTCCGATGAAGGGGACAATATTCTCCGGACGGCCAGGAGCTCGGAAGAACGGATCGATCCTGAATCGGTCCGGAAGATGCCGGCCCTTTTCGGAGAAAAGGATGTGATTAAATCCCTGGCGGCTGTACCGGGCATTAAATTCTTTGGAGATGGTTCCACCATTTTCTTCGTGAGAGGGGGCAGCCGCGACCAGAATATGATCACCATTGATGAAGCGCCCCTCTATAATCCCACGCATCTGCTGGGCTATTTCAGTACCATTATTCCCGATGCCGTCAAAGACGTAAAGATCTACAAGGGGGACTTTCCGGCTAATTACGGGGGAAGACTCTCTTCCCTGATCGATATAAGGACCAAGGATGGGAACATGAATCATTTCGGAATGGATGGCAGCGTGGGTCTGCTTTCGTCACGCCTGTCGCTGGAGGGTCCCATCTGGAAGGAGCATATTTCCTTCTTTGCTTCCGGAAGGCGATCCTATATTATCAGGCCGATCCAGAACTGGAACCCGAACGTCAAAGACCTTCATTTTTCGGACCTTCACCTGAAACTGAATTACCACATCAACTCCCGCAACCGGCTGTTTTTCTCTATCTACCAAGGCGAGGATAATTTTGAGGCCAGGACCCGGGCGGCGGAGTATACCAGCGGGATCAACTGGAAAAACAGTACGTCCTCCCTCCGCTGGAACCACCTGTTTTCGGACCGGCTTTTTTCCAACCTGACCCTGCTGGGTTCCAGGTACGATTACCGCCTGTATACCCGCAAGGAGGAGAACGACTACTGGAATTCCCGTATTGACAACCTGACCCTGAAATACGACTTTACCCATTATGTGAAACCGGATTATACGCTTCGTTTCGGACTGCTCGCTGCGGCTCACTTTCATGATCCGGGGAACACATACCTGGGCGGAGAGGAGTGGGACCCGGGTTATGACCTGTCGGTCAGGTATACCAGGGAATACGCCATGTACGTATCCAACCAGTTCATACTCAACAGCAAGGTCTCCATTCGTGCCGGATTGAGGCTCACAGCCTGGCAGAACATAGGTCCGTCAACCGAGTATCAGGTCATTCCAATCACGGAAGGGGGCATTGAACGGGACAGCCTGGCTGTGCGGGTCTATCCCGAAGGGGAAGTATATCATCAGTCCTTTTCCCTGGATCCCAGGATCAGCCTGATCTGGCAGGCGAACGAATCAAATGTTTTTAAGTGGAGCTACAGCCGCACCAGCCAGTTCCAGCATCTGATCACCAACTCCATCAGTCCCTTCACTTCCCTGGAAGTCTGGTTGCCGACGGGACCCAATGTGCCCCCCCAGTTCGCCCATCAGGTGACCCTGGGCTATACCCGCCGCTGGGCCCTGTCCGGTACCAGTTTTGAGGTGGAAGCCTATTATAAGCGAATGAATAACCTGATCGACTATCGCGACCATGCCCATATGCTGATGAACCCGCTGGTTGAGGAGGAGCTCCGGTTCGGAACAGGAAATACCTATGGTCTTGAAACCATTTTTAACAAGACTGGTGGCAGGCTTACCGGGTGGTTCTCCTATACGCTCTCCCATGCCCTATACCAGGTGGAAGAGATCAACGGGGGAGAACCTTTTCCGGCCTATTCGGACCGTCCCCATGATTTTTCCATGTATCTGTCATGGGCTGTGAGCCGGAGGGTGACCCTGACCGGAAACTTTATTTATATGACGGGAGCCCCCTTTACCACCCCCACCGGATTCTACTATTACGACCAGCACCAGGTTCCAATCTATGCCGCCCGGAACAACGACCGGCTTCCGGCCTATCACCGGCTCGATGTGGCCCTGAACTGGAGGCTGAGCAAGCCGGAACGGAGATACCAGCATGAACTGATCTTTTCGATCTACAATCTCTATAACCGTATTAATCCCGTAGCCCTGCATTTCAACAAGACCCTGGACGAGAATGGAAATTTCGTGGTTCCGGTGGATTTTTACAGCAATCCGCAGCTCTATTCCACCCAGTATTACCTCTATGGGATCGTTCCCTCCATCAGTTACCATTTTAATTTTTAAACCAATGAGATTAACCGTACCAGCACTGATCAGGAGCATACACAGCGGGCTTTGTCTTTTCACCGGCATGGGACTCCTGTTGTGTTCCTGTACAGAACCCATCGACTGGGACCTGAAGTACCAGGAGAACGATCTGCTGGTGGTTGAAGGCAAGATCACCAGCGAAATGAAGCAGCATGAAGTAAAGCTTACCTGGCCACTTTATGAGATGAATGGCACACCTGAACCGGTTTCGGGAGCTCAGATGGAGATCTATGACGGAACAACGGCCTGGTCTCTCTCCGAG
>CAYRLP010000438.1:0-3419 GCA_964424935.1 uncultured Bacteroides sp. | reverse complement strand
CATCTGCTGTGCCCGGAGCGAGCCGTCGTCATAGGCTGAATTATGCGTATTGATTAAAACCAGTTCTCTCCGGTTGCTCATGGGATACCGGTTGACCAGAAAACAACGGTCCAGCATGAACAGTTTTTTAGGCCAGGCGTAATTTCCCGGGAAACTGTGCCGCTCCACATCTTCCGGACAGGCCTTTGACAGAGTCAATAGTCCAGATAACACCCCTCCCATGGGTTCGGTCACGGGGATGGGGACAAAACTCACATCGTAATTCTTTCCGAAGCTGCCCTGATATTCCGGAAACTGATCCTGAATCTCCCCGTATTCGTTGAAATGATAGCTCCGTTTCGAGTCCTGGTCCACCTCCTGCAGCAGGATGAAATCAAATCCCCTGAAAAGTTCCAGGGTGTTTCCGATTCCTTCCAGGTTCCTCATGACCCCCTCCCTGCCCGGGCGCATCTGTTTCCCTCCATCGTAAAAGAAATCCATGGAGGCATCCAGGCCTGCGTAGCCAATGTTCCAGATCACCAGGTCGATTTCCAGGGAGTCCGCCAAATGGTCCGGTTCACATCCGGTCTCCTGCACGATTATTTCGTCCGGTTTATAGTCATCGAGGGTGGCATAGAGAAGGAACAGCAGGAACACTCCAACCAGGGTCAGTATGGTATAGAGCAGCGGCCGGATCACTTTCATACAGTAGGACTTGAAATACTAAATGTACACAATAATCTCCTCTTACCGGGGAGGCGGATTGGAAATAATTCCTAAATTGTTCGCACTAAAACTATCTCCTATGAAACCCCGGCTCTATTCCATTGGACTCTTATTCCTGTTGTGCATCTCCCTGACAGCCCAGGAGGCAGATACGACTTCATCGAAAAAGGAGGAAAAAATTAAAACCGGTTTCAGCCCTGGGGGAGTCCCTGCGGTAGCCTTCGATTCGGACGTCGGATTCCTGTACGGGGCGGTCGTAAAACTGTACTGGTATGGGGATGGATCGCGCTATCCAATGTATGATCATTACGTTTACATGGAATGGTCCAGGACCATTAAAGGAAAAGGGATCAACCAGATTACCTATGATACCGATAAATTGATACCGGGTGTAAGATCTTTTTTTGAGTTTACATACCGGATAGATAAGGCCCTGGACTTTTACGGGTACAATGGTTACCAGGCGGTCTACGATATGGATTACGAGGACAGCAAAACACAGAACGGACTTGCCAACAGGCTTTATTACAGGCACTCCAGGAAACTCCTCCGTCTGAACGCTGATTTCCAGGGGGAGATTATAGGCCAGAAGCTGCGCTGGCTGGGAGGGATAGGCTATTTTGGAAATAAGATTGATTCGGTGGATATAGATCGTCTGAATGAAGGAAAGGACAAGGATCTGCTCTCATATAATTCCATCTATGGCAACTATGTGGACTGGGGACTGATCCCCGAGGACCAGGCCAAGGGCGGGGGACATACCCTGCTGAAAGCCGGCCTGGTCTATGACACCAGGGACAACGAGCCCAATCCGTTCAAGGGGGTCTGGACCGAACTGCAGCTGCATTATGCCCCGTCCTTCCTGAGCACGACCGACTACGGCTATACCCGCCTGATACTGACCCACCGGCAGTATTTTACCCTGATTCCCCAGTGGTTGAACCTGGCGTACCGGATCTCCTACCAGGGCAAGTTGAGCGGTGAGATGCCGTTCTACATGCTGCCCTATCTGTTCAATACGGCCCCAAAGGAGACCACCGATGGGGTGGGTGGTTCCAAAACGGTTCGCGGGGTGCTGCGGAACCGCATCGTGGGGGATGGCTATGCCTTCGGGAATATTGAACTTCGGGGAAAAGTTCTCAGGACCACCATATTAAACCAGAATGTGTATATCGCCCTGTCCGGTTTTCTGGATGCCGGTATGGTCACGCAGAAGCACAAATTCAACACTTCGGGCCTTCCGGGTTCCCTGCCTGCTAATCTGCCCGATGAGATTATTGACCTGAATGCCAAGGAGGTTCCCCACATCGGATACGGAGCAGGGGTTCATATTGCCCTGAATCAGAATTTCATTGTTGCCGTGGATTTCGCGCTTGCAGCCAAAAAGGAAGACGGGGATCACCGCCTGTATATCGGCTTTGACTTCCTGTTTTAAGGGATCTGCCCCTGTCAATTTCCGGGATCCCACTCCCGGTTAAACTGGTCCAGGAATCCGAGCATATAGGCGTGACGCTCCTCTGCCAGCTTTTTACCTGTGGCAGTATTCATCAGGTCCTTCAGTTTCAGCAGTTTTTCGTAAAAATGATTGATGGTGGGAGCATCGGATCGATGATAGGCTTCCGGGTCCCTGTATTCCTGCAGTTCCTTCCCGGGGATATGTATGGGCCGGTTTTTAAATCCCCCGTAATTAAAGGCCCTGGCAATACCGATGGCCCCTATGGCATCGAGACGATCTGCATCCTGAACAATCTGGAACTCGATGGTGTGAATCAGATCCTGTACCATCCCTCCCTTGTAGGACACATGTTGAATGATATCGCGGATGTGATCTGCTTTCTGAGGCTCCAATCCCTGGTCCCTCAGGAAACGGTAGGCGATCCGGCTGCCTTTCTTTTCATCCCCTCCGTTGAACTTCGGATCGGAAATATCGTGCAGCAGGGCTCCTAGCTCGATCACCAGCAGGTCACCCGAACCCTCTTTTTCCCGGATATACCTGGCTGTTTTCCAGACTCTTTCGATATGATACCAGTCATGTCCCCCGTCGGCACCACCCAGGTTCTTTTGCACAAAAGCTATGGTATTCTCAATGAGGTCCATGGATCGAAGACTGTTGATTCAATGCATGGTTAAATATAGGAACTAATCCACAAGAATCGAGTCCGGGGAACCATTCGGATCATTTTATTTCTATACTTATTTGCCCTAACTTGCCGGAGGTATTCATGTTTTTATAAAAGTCTAATGATATGCTGGCAGTAATACAACAGATGTTGCGATACGGAAATCTTACCCTGCTGGCAGCTGTCCTGGTTGTCGGGAACCCTTTCTTTTCCTGCTCAGCGCCCAATGATCCGGTGGTGCGAGGGCAGGACAACGAAATCATAGAGTTCCGGGCCGTCCCTTTTAGCCTGGAAGAGGTAAAACTGACAGAGGGTCCCTTTTTAGAGGCCACAATGCTGAACAGGGATATGCTCCTGAATTATGAACCTGATCGTTTCCTGGCCAAGTTCAGGACGGAAGCCGGACTTGAGCCGAAAGCCGAACACTACCACGGCTGGGAAGATGCCACCCTGGCCGGACATAGCCTGGGGCACTATCTGACTGCCATCTGCCTGATGTATGAAACCACCGGGGAAGAGGAATTCAAAGAGCGGGCGATCTATATATGCGATGAGCTGGGGCTCTGCCAGGAAGCGGACGGGGATGGATATATC